>CAZLBU010000001.1:0-16993 GCA_964557815.1 uncultured Bifidobacteriaceae bacterium
ATCTACCTCAACGTCCATGACTACTACTACAGCGCAGGGTGGGCGACGTTGAGTGCGTACAACGCCGCCACGCTGGATCCGGTGGAGCTGAGTGAGGCCCGGACGACGAACGCTGGATGTCCGGTCACGTTGGTGACGGCACCGGGGCGGCCTCGCGATGTGCGGGTCACCGTCAGGGGGCGCGACGTCATCCTGACGTGGACCAACATCGGGGCGGCCTCGAGCTTCGTGCTCGACGTGGGCTTCGCGCCCGGTCGAACCGACCTGTCGATGTTCCTCGGGCCAGAGCCGTCCGCCAGGTTCAGCGGCGTGCCTCCGGGGACGTACTACCTGCGGCTCAGGGGAGGCAACGAGATCGGCGGGGGACGCACGTCGAACGAGGTCGTGGCCAGGGTTCGCTGACCAACGTGGTCGCGCGCCCCCCGCTCAGCCCGATCGCCGGACCAGGCCGAGCTTGAGCGCCAGCAGCGCGAGCGCGAGTACCAGCGTCACGACGTTGGTCACGATGACGGGGGCCTGGCGCGTCGCCACGCCGTAGACGATCCACAGCGACAGTCCGGCCGTGAACACGCTGAGCATCGTCAACGACAGGTCCGCGGTCGATCCCGTGCGCCAGGCCTTCACCACCTGCGGGATGAACGCGAGCGTCGTCAGCGCACCGGCGAGAAAGCCCAGCGCCCTGATCATTCCTTCATTATCTGGCGGGACGGGCCGTCACGGTGAGGGCCGTCACGGCGCCGACACGACGAGGATCACCGGCACGGGCATGCCGTCGAGCACGGTCGGCTCGTAGAACCACTGCGTCATCGCCTCGGCGACAGCGTTCGTGTAGCCATCCACCGTGTCGAGCGGCTCGAGAGGGGATCGAGGGCCAGCGCCTCCCTCAGCACCTGATCGGCGGGACCGGGCCGTCCCGCCCGCTGGTAGTAGTCAGCGAGCGCGAAGTGGTGGCGAAGCTCGCCGGGTTCCTCCGGGATCGCCCGCTTCAGTGCAGCTTCCACGGCATGCTCCCGGCCGGGCTGAGCCGCGAGTACCGTGCTCCACGCCAGAGCGACAGCCAGGACGTGACGCATGAGCTCCGTCCCCCTTTGAGGGAGCCTACTCCAACCGGGACCGTCGCGATCCACCTCCAGCCGGGGCGACCGGTGTCGGCCCGACAGCCCCGTACACCACGCCGAGCCGTGCTCTTCCTCATCTGCGCCATCTGCGTTATCTGCGTTATCTGCGTTATCTGCGGCTTCATCTGCGCCTTCCGTGTTCCATAATCAACGTTCATGGCACGCGCCGCCGCCGACCCCAACAAGCTCACCGGCCTCGCCAGCCGCCTTGCCGCCTTCGTCACCGAGCGGCATCCCCTGGCCATCCATGTCGCCCTCGAGGTCTTCGAGGCGGTCGGCGGGAACAAGCTGAAGCCGCGGGACCATGCCGCCATCGAGGGGCTTCGCGCCCCGTTCCGCCGCGAGCTGGCCCGCCGGCTCTACGACACGCTGAAGGCGCCCGAGTGCACGGACCACACCACGCCCGGCACAACGGCGGTGAAGCGGATGGAGCAGGCCAGGGCGGAGCTCGCCGAAGCCATTGACGGGTTCCTGCGGCGCGAGGCCATTGCCGCGTCGCTGACGAAGGACGAACGCCTCGAGATCCTCCGCGGCATGGCCCTCACGCGCGCGGTGGACAATCGCCTCAAGCAGTTCTTCATGGCGGGCGAGGTGCGCTGGGGCGACATGGCCTTCCAGGGCAAGGGCTTCCGCTCGCTCGGGCAGGAGGCGATCTACGCGGCGGGCATCCGCCTCAAACGCGGGCCGAAGTACCGCGGCGACGACGGGTCGTGGCAAGGCGACGTCGTGGCCCCCGTCATCCGTGACATCGGCGTGGCGCTGGCCATGCGGCACGATGCCGAGGCCGTGCGCAACATCTTCACCGCCCAGATGGGCAAGGACGGCCCGCCCATGCACGGCAAGGACCTGCACACGGGCGACTTCGAGTGGGGCGTGTTACCGGCGACGGCGCCGCTGGCCGTCGGCTCGCTCTCCACCGCGGGCATGGCGATGGCCTTCTGGCGCGACGGGGCCGAACGCGTAGCCGTGTGCTTCATCGGCGAGGGCGGATCGTCACTCGGCGAATGGCACGAGGCGATCAACCTGTGCGCGGCGAGAAAGCTGCCCGCCGTGTTCTGCATCGAGAACAACCAGACGGCGCTCTCGACGCCCGTGCCCGACAACTCCGCCGTGCGTGTCTTCGCCGACAAGGCGGCGGGCTACGGCATCCCCGGCATCTCCATCGACGGCACCGACCCCGACGCGGTGGCGGCCGCGTTCACCTGGGCGGCGGAGCGCGCCCGCGCGGGGCAGGGGCCCACGCTCATCGAGGTCGTCGCCATGCGCATGTGCGGTCACGCGCACCACGACGACATGCTTTATCTGGGCAAGGATCCGCAGCCGTCGTGGGAGTACCCCGCGCTGCACGAGACCGGCTACGCCAACCGCGAGCTGTTCGAGTTCTGGTCGAAGCGCGACCCGCTGCCGCGCTACGCGGCCACGCTCGAGGCCGAGGGGCTCATCAACCACAGGGAGCTCGACCGCATCAAGCAGTGGGCGCAGGAGCTGGTGGAGCGCGAGGCGCAGTCGGTGATCGCGATGCCGTGGCCCAAGCCCGAGACGGCCGGCACTGGCGTCTTCAAGGACGAGCCGCGGCGCGTGCGGGTGGAGCTGCTCGACCCGCAGCGGCGTCTCGCGCAGCCGCTGACCGCCGAGCTGCCGCCGCTCGATCCCGGCCTGCCCTTCGACAAGAAGGGCAACACCTTCCTCGAGGCCGTCATGCTCGGCGTGGGCGACGCCCTCCGCGCGGACCCGCGCGTGTTCGTGTACGGCGAGGACGTCGGCGGCCAGTACGGCAACGCGTTCCTGCTGCTGAGGCCGCTGCTTGGGGAGTTCGGGGACCGCCTCATCAACTCGCCGCTCGCCGAGAGTGCCGTGCTGGGCGTCTGCGTCGGCGCTGCGCTGGCCGGCCAGCGGCCCATCGGTGAGATGCAGTTCAACGACTTCGTCGCCACCGGCTTCAACCAGCTCGTGAACAATGCGGCGAAGATCCGCTATCGCTGGCGCGCCGGCGTGCCGATGGTGGTGCGCATGCCGTGGGGCGGGCTCCGCTGTGCCGGCCCCTATCACTCCCAGAACACCGAGCCGTGGTTCTACCGCACGCCCGGGCTGAAGATTGTCGTGCCCTCCACGCCGGAGGACGCGCGCGCGCTGATGGCCTCGGCCGTGGCCGACCCGGATCCGGTGCTCTACTACGAGCACATCTCGCTCTACCGGGAGCCGCGCATCAAGCAGGCGCTGCCGAAGGACCCGCCCGGGCCCGGGCACGTGCCCATCGGCAAGGCAGCGCTGAGGCGCGCCGGCAAGGACCTGGCGATGATTTCCTACGGCGCCTACGTCCACGAGTGCCTGCGCGCGGCCGAGGCGCTCTCGGCGGACGGCATCGAAGCCTCGGTGCTGGACCTGCGGAGCCTCGTGCCGCTGGACCGCGACGCGGTCCTCGCGGTCGCCCGCCACTGCAGCCGCGTGCTCATCGTCCACGAGGACTCCCGGACGGGCGGCATCGGCGAGAGCCTCGCGGCCATCATCCAGGAGGAGGCGTTCGAGTCGCTCGACGCGCCGGTGCGCGTGCTCGGCGCGCTCGACACGCCCGTGCCCTACTCGCCGCCGCTCGAGGAGGTGTTCCTGGTGAGCGAAGCCGAGATCCTGGCGGCGGCCAGGAACCTGGTGGCATTCTAGGCAGGTTCGCCGGGGCTGAAGCCCCGGCGGCTTTCGTTCCGCGCCCGCCAGCGCGACAATAGGACCATGGGAATCAGGGTCGGGTGCAGGCAAGGGCTAGGGGCGGCCGCGCTGGTCGTGGCCGTGGCGGTGGCCGCGTGCAATCGTGAGGCGCCAACCAGGACTCTGCCGCCCGGCGTTGAACCAGCTGCCCACGCGACACCGCCGCCCGCCACCCGCCCGTCCGTCGCGCCCGAACCGCACGATCCGGTCTGGCACTACGACGGCGAGGAAGGGCCCGAGCACTGGGGCGATCTGAGCCCCGCGTTCTCCGCCTGCCGCGACGGCCGCGCGCAATCACCCATCGACATCGTCCTGCCGGCCCGCGGCGGCCTCACGCCCGCGCTGAAGCTGCAGTTCCCGGCCGCCACGCTTCGCATCGCCCACCACGAGCACGTCGCCGACGGCATCAACAACGGACACACCATCCAGGTGAACTACGACGATGGTGACACGCTCTTCCTGGGGGACACCGCGTACGAGCTCGTGCAGTACCACTTCCACAACCCGAGCGAGCACCTGCTCTCCGGGCGTCGCTTCCCGATGGAGATGCACATGGTGCACCGATCGGCGTCCGGGGGGCTTGCGGTCGTGGCCGTCCTCATCGAGGAGGGCTGGCACAACCGCGCGTTCGAGCCGGTGTGGGCTAACCTGCCGCGCACGAAGGGTGTGGAGACGCACTACGAGCACGTGAAGGTGGACGTGGACGCGCTGCTGCCCGCGGTGCGGACGTCGTACCGCTACGACGGGTCGCTGACGACCCCGCCCTGCACCGAGGGCGTGAAGTGGATCGTGCTGACGATGCCCATCGAGCTGGACACCGCGCAGATTCGGGCGTTCACCGACATCATTCACGGCAACAGCCGGCCCGAGCAGCCGCTGAACGGCCGCACGGTCGTGGCCGACATGGTGGCGATGACGTCGCGCTGACGCGGGCCTCCCGCCCGCCGGGGCACTACTTACGCTTGCCGGTGAAGTCCGCGGTGCCCATCCCGTAGTCCAGCATCCCCTTCATCTCGGCGCCGCTGACTTCCGCGCTCATCTTGATGTCGATGGGCCCCTGAGGCGTGTCCACGTTGAACGCGAGCGAGAGCGTCGTCCCGCTCATCGTGCCCTCCACCGTGGCGTCACCGGTCGGGCCGCTGAAGGTGCCCGTCACCTTCTCGCCGTCCTGCTTGAAGTTGGCGTCGGTGTCGATGATGCCCTGCGGCCCGTTGATGGTGAGCGTCCAGTCCCCGGACACGTCATTCTGCGCGGCCGCCGCGGCCGCGCCGAGGGCGAGGGAAAGGGCGAGGGCGATCGAAGACAGCAGTCGCGTCATGGGTCATGCCTCCAGCGCGCGGAGGATACCACGGACGAGCTTTAGCCGATCAGCCCCCCGGGTGCCCGGGCCGCCGTGGGCCTCGAGGGAGGGCCGAACCTACTTCCGCGCCGCCGGCGTCAGCTGCGTCTCACGCCGCTCGCCGTTCCGCATGTAGACCACCTTGGCCGGCTGGCCGATCTTCAGCAGCTCGAGCGCGTAGGTGTAGTCGTAGATGTTCGCGATCGACTGCCCGGCGATCTCGACGATCACGTCGCCCTTCTGGAGGCCCGCCTGCTCGGCCGGGCCGCCGCCGATGACGCCGCCCAGCAGCAACCCTTTCACCTCGGTGGCGTAGTCGGGAATCGTGCCGGTGAAGATGCGCATGCCGGCGCGGCCGCCGCCCTCGGTCTTCTGCTCCACCTTGGTGAACTGCGGCGCCTGTTCCAGGTCCAGGAGGCGGCGCGTGATGCTCGTGGCGAACTCCGCGATGCGGTCCAGCTCCTCGTAGTTGATCTTCTCGGCCGTGTCCGTCGGCTTGTGGTAGTCGACGTGCGCGCCGGTGAAGAAGGCGAGCGAGGCCACGCCCGCCTGGTTGAAGCTGCTGACGTCGGTCGGCTGGTACGGGTCTTCCTGCAGGATCAGGTCGAAGCCCGCGGCCACGTTGGCCTGCTCGAGCATCTTCGGCCACATCGGGCTCGTGCCCGTGGCCTGCACGGTGAGCTTGTTGTCGGTGGAGCGGCCCACCATGTCGAAGTTCAGGTAGGCCGCCATTTCGGTGATGGGGATAGGCGGCGTGGTCACGAAGTGGTTCGACCCGATCAGCCCCAACTCCTCCGCCGACCAGAACGCGATGGCCAGGTTGCGCCTGCGCGGCTGCTTCGAGAGCGCCTCGGCGATGGCGAGCACCGCCGACGTGCCCGATGCGTTGTCGTCGGCGCCGTGGTGGATCTGGCCCGCCTGTTCCTTCGAGGCCAGCGAGCTGCCCGTCGCGCCGCGTCCGAGGTGGTCGTAGTGCGCGCCGAGCACGACCCACGGCTTGTCCACGACGCCGGGGCCGAAGCCCCGGCGCTCCGTATCAAGGGAGGCGGGGAAGTAGCCCACGACGTTGTGGCCCGTCTGCCGCTCGCGCGCCACGTCGGCCTTCACCGCGAGCGTGACGCCAGGCACGACGAAGCCCGCGACGTGCGGGTTGCCGCTGTCCAGTTCCTTCTGCACCGCCTCGAGCGACTTGTCGGGCACAGCGGCGAAGATGGCCTGCGCCACGTCGCCGTTCGCGCTGGTTGCCACCAGTCCCGAACCGGCGAGCGCTGTGTCGAACGTCATCGGGACAATGTTGCCGGCGTTCGGGGATCGCGGGCCGGTGATGACCACCAGCGCCTTCGCGCCGCGCTGTCGCGCCGCCTGCGCCTTGTAGCGCAGATCCGAGTAGCGCGCCACGGCCGCGCGCGTCTGCATGTCGGCGTCCTCGGGGAAGTACCGCAGTACCACCACGACCTTGTCCTTCACGTCCAGGCCCTGGTAGCTGTCGTAGCTGAAGTTCTGACTCGGCGGGACGACGAGCCCGTAGCCCGCGAAGACCACCGGGCCGCTCACCTCGCCGTTGTCCGAATAGGAGAGCGCCATCACCTGCTCGCGGGTGTCGAACGTGCGCGCCGGCGCGCCCTCCCGCTGCACCGTGATCGTGGAGCCCGCGTCCTTCGAGCCCGCGGTGAACGAGAACGGCAGCCGGTAGTCGGCCTGGCCCGGCAGCGGCTTCGCGCCCATGCGCTGCAGCTCCTTCACCAGGTACTCGGCCGCAAGTTTCTCACCTGGCGAGCCCGCCAGGCGCCCCTCCAGCGTCGGCGAGGCGAGCATCTCCACATGGGTGCGTGTGGAGGGCTGCGCGGCCGCGCCCGTCTGCGCATGGGCATGGCCTGCGGCGAGGAGGATGGCGAGCGCGGTCAGGCGAATCGTGAGACGCATGTCTGTGAACCTTCGTGCTTTGAACCTTCGTGCTTTGAACCCTGCGTGCTTTGAACCACCGTGCAACCCTACTTGCGAGGCCCCGCCGCCGCGAGCGCCTTCATCGCGTTCTCGTGGTTCCACTGGGCCAGGAAGATCTGTCCCGCGCCGCCGCCCGAGCGGCTGGACGTGAACGCCAGCTGCTTCCCGTCCGGTGACGGCACCGGCAGGCCGTCGAAGCCGTCCGAGTAGGTGACGCGCACCGGCTCCTTCGCGCCGGCCTTGTCCACCATGAAGACCTCGAAGTTCTCGAAGCCCAGCTTGTTCGAGGCGAACAGGAAGTACTCACCCGACGGGTGCTCGTAGGGCGCCCAGCTCATCGACCTGAAATCCGTGAGCTGCTTCCGGTCCGTCCCGTCCAGCTTCATCGTCCAGATGTCGGCGATGAGCCCCTGCTCGTCGAAGTGCCGCCAGACGATGCGCTGGCCGTCGTGGGTGAAGAAGGGACCGCCGTCGTAGCCGGGCTCGGTCGTCAGGCGGTGCTGGCCAGACCCGTCCGCCTTCATGATGTAGATCTCGCCGAAGTAGCTGGGGTCGGTTTCGAGCTGCTTCTGCTCCTGCGGCGAGAGGGTGCGGTTGTACGCGTCGCGCATGGACGAGAACGCAATCCACCGGCCTTCTGGCGAGTAGCTCGCCTCGGCGTCGTAGCCCTTCGCGTTGGTGAGACGCGCCATCGCGCCCGTCTTCTCCGCGTACGCGTAGATCTCCATCTCAGTGTCGTAGTCCCAGGCGTAGCGGCGCTCCTTGCCGGAGGCGCGGAAGGCGAGCTCCTCGTCCTGGAGCTGCTTCGACTTCGAGTCGTGGTGGGTGGAAGCGAAGAGAATCTGGTCGCTGCCCGGGCGGAAGAACGCGCACGTCGTCTTGCCGATGCCGGGCGAGATGCGCTTCGTCTCGCCCGTGGCGAAGTCCAGCACGTAGATCTGGTAGAAGGGGTTCGACGGATCGCGCTCGCTCTGGAAGACCAGCCGCTTGCCGTCCGGCGACCAGTAGCCCTCGCCCGCGCGCCGGCCCTCGACGGTCAGGCGCCGGACCCGGCCCAGGAAGTCGCGCTCCAGATTGGGGGTGGGTGCCGGGGACTGCGCGGCGGACTCGCGGCGCCGGAGCGCGCCGTCGTCGAACCGCGCGAAGGCGGAGGTGGCAGTCAGGCCTGCCGCCAGGAACGTCACCAACAGTCGCATCGTCATCGGGGAGCCTTCAGCAGCGCGCGTATCTTCGTGTTCTGAGGGTCGTCTCGGAACGTCTCGAACTCGAGGGTGTAACCCTCGGGATCGTACGCTGTGAAGCCCCGGATCGGCAACGACTTCGAGTCGGCCACGGCGCTACGCATCCTGACGCCCCGGGCGACCAGCCAGGCATGCCACGCGTCGACGTCCGGGGTGACGAAGGCCACGGCCACCGGCTTGGTGTCCGAGGCGCGGTGCATGCCGCGCTGCTCGTCCACGAGCCCGATGAAGGAGGTTGGGGAGGTCTGGTAGACCTTGGCCCAGCCCTGGTCCACGGTCAGCGATAGGCCCAGGACGTCCTCGTAGAAGCGCATGGCCGCCGGGAGGTCCCTGTAGTAGAGCCAGGTGATGCTGGCCTGCCCCAGCGGCGAGGGCCGTGTCTGGGCCTGAGCGGCCGCCGCCATGGCGGCCACGAGCAGCAAGATTTGCAGTCCGCGCATCGAAGGCTCCTTAACGGGGACAGTCCCGGTAAACGGGTCCTTAACGGGGACAGTCCCTGTAAAGTCCCTGTAAAGTCCCTGTGAAGTCCTGGTTACATCAACGTCTGGGTTCCGGGGCGGAAGCGCATCACGGCGGCCAGGATGCGCTGCTCCGGCCCGTTCACCGTGGGGAACACCGCGACGACGCGGCCGGCGTAGGCGTCCACGCCGTTGTAGTCACCCACGAACGAAGACGCCGCGCAGCAGTCGAACGGTTCGACGGGAACCTTGTGGTTCAGGAAGGTCTTCCCGCCGTCGGTGCTGCGCGCCAGCGTGACGCCGGTCATGGTCCCCGACAGTCCCCGGCGGTCGTGGAAGACGATGTTGATGGATCCGTCCGTCGGGTCCACCGCCATCCACGTGAACATCTGTGCCGCGCCCTTCGGGTCGTCGTTCACGCGCACCGGCGTGGCCCACGTGCGGCCGCCGTCCCGCGAGGCCAGCAGGAAGACGTCCGTGTCGCCGTGGCGCTCGTCGATGAAGTTCACGTAGATCGTGCCGCGGGTCGGGCCGGCCGACAGATCCACCGCCGTCACGGGCATGCCGTTGTGCCGGGCCACGCCCGGCACGGGGATGTCCCACCCTCCGGTGAGGGTGCCGATCACCGCGTCGGTGCCGAACGTCCATCCACCGTCGTCCGAACGATCGAAGGAGAGCCCCTTCGGGCCGGCCCACACCACGTATACCTCACCCTTCGGCCCCACGGCCGGCACGGCGCCCTCCACCGTGTTGTCGCTGTCCTGCGCGTCGCCCGAGTCGTCCGAGATGCGCTGCGGCGGCTGGAACGACCGCCCGCCGTCGCGCGACCTGCCGAACCAGATGTGCGTGCGATGCAGCGGGTCGGCGCTGCCGTACACGTCGAAGCGCGTCCACGCCACGTAGATGTTGCCGCGATGCGGCGAGCCCTCCGCGCGATCCACCACCGTCCACGGCTTGTCCTCGAAGGGGATGGCCGTATTGACGTGATCGACGACGGGCACGGGCGCCTCCCACGTCACACCGTCGGTGGTCCGCCGCACGAAGATGCCCGTGGACGCCACATCCGGGCGATTCACGCGGATGCCGTCGAAGGCGATGTAGGTATGGAATGCCGTCCCGTCCCGCCCGAACACGATCACGTCGTCTCCCTGCACGCGCTTGCCGGGATTCGCGGCCGGCGTCCCGGTCCACGTGAGCCCGCCATCCGTCGAGACGTACCCCCAGTTCGTGGAGCGCGGCTGCTGGCCTGGCGCGGTGCTCTGAATGAAGGTCGCGATCACGTGCTCAGGGTTGGTGGGGTTGATGGCGACGGAGGCCTCGGCCGGCCGGCGAGCATCAGGTGCGCTCACCTGGACGACGCGAATCTGCGGTGATGGCTGGGCTGGCACCAGCGTCGAGCCCAGGAGAATCATCAGTGCGATGGCCGGAACGACACGAGGCATGGGCAGATTGTATGAGAGGTGCTTACAATCGCCCCATGACACGCATCCCGCTGCTTCGCGTCCTGGTCGTGACGGCTGTGCTGGGTGTGCCGCTCGTGTCAGCGCAGGAGGAGGTGCGGATCATCGCCGTCGGTGGCGAGGGCGCGAAGTATTGGCCGCGCTGGCGCGGGCCGTCGGGACAGGGGCTCGTGCCTGGGGGCACCTACACCGATACCTGGTCCCCCAGCTCGCGCGTCCAATGGAAGGTCGCCGTGCCGGGCCGCGGCAACTCGTCCCCCATTGTCTGGGGCGATCGCATCTTCCTCACGACCGCGCGCGACGACGGGCGCCGGCTGTCGATGCTGGCGTTCAGCCGTGTCGACGGCAGGGTGCTGTGGGAAACCTTCATCCCGCAGGACGGCATCGAGCAGGTGCACCCGAAGAACGGCTACGCCTCGGCCACGCCGGTCACCGACGGCCAGCACGTGTTCGCATCGTTCGGCCGGCACGGCCTCGCGGCGTTCGACTTCTCGGGCAGGCTGGTGTGGCACCGCCGCTTCGGCGTCATCGATAACTATCACGGGCCCGCCGGCTCGCCGGTGCTTTACAAGGACCGCATCTTCCTCTACCAGGACCAGAACCCGACGACGAACCAGACCGCGTTCGTCGCGGCGTTCGACAAGGCGACGGGCAAGACCCTGTGGCAGACCCCGCGAGCGGAGACGGTTGGCTGGGGCACACCGGTCGTCATCGATGCGGGGGCGCGCGACGAGCTCGTCGTGTCGGGCCAGCGCCGGGTCGCATCCTACGACCCCGACACGGGCCGCGAGCTCTGGACGGTCCGCGGCATGACGTTCGAGGTCATCCCCACACCTGTCGTCGCCCACGGACTCGTGTTCGCGTCCTCCGGCCGCGCGGGCCCGACGTTCGCGATTCGCCCGGGCGGGTCGGGTGACGTCACGCGGACCCACGTCGCCTGGAGCACCCCGAAGGGCGCACCCTTCGTCCCGTCGGGCATTGTCGTGGACGACCTGCTGTACCTCGTGAACGACATGCAGAGCATCCTCACCGTGTACGAAGCCCCGACGGGGACACTCGTCTACCAGGGCCGCCTCGGAGTGGCACAGCGCGAAGGCTTCTCGGCGTCGCCGGTCGCCGTGAACGGCAAGGTGTTCTTCACCAACGACGAGGGGCAGACGTTCGTGGTCCAGGCCGGGCGCGAGTTCAAGCTGCTGCACACGAACGAGCTGGGCGGCCGCACGCTGGCGTCGCCCGCGCTGGTGGAGGGGACCTGGTACTGGCGGACCGACGCGGCACTCATGGCCGTTCGGTGAGTGGAATCGGGATGCCCCCCCATTCGCGGACAATGTGCCTGAGGGCAGATGCAAGGACCGACCGGGCCGCGGAGCGCGGTGAGCGATTTGGCCTCGCGGACCTGCTCATCGCGGCCATGGCGAACGACCTCGGCGCCCTCGTCTGGACGCTGGACAAGGACTTCGATCGGCTGGAGGAACTGAAGCTCGTCCGGCTGTTCTCCTATCGCATCCGCTGACGCGCGACCCTCGCGCACTTCACTTCATCTCAACCGTCACCTGCGCTGGCTTGCCGGAGGCGACCGTCACCTTCACCGGCGCGGACCGGAGCGCCTCGTGCCAGATGCGCAGTTCATACGTGCCCGGCGGGACGTCCGGCAGGGTGAACGTGCCATCGACGCCGGTGACAGCGGAGATTTCGTCGGTGACGACAATCCAGCCACGCATCCACTGGTGCGTGCTGCAGCCCACGCGCAGCACGCCGGCGGCGCCCAGCGGTTTGGCAATCTCGATCCCCGGGATGGGCACGGCCAGGTTGAAGAGCTGCCGGCCATCGGCCTGCTGGACCACCGTGGTGTGGAGCACCGGGTCCTTGCTCGAGGTCTTCAAGGTGCCATTCGGCGCCACCACCTGCACGCGTGGGACGAAGGCGCACCTGTCGTTCAACACCGACACCTCGCGGGCGGGCGCCGCGGCCTTCACGCCCACGAGCGTGACCACAGCATTGGCCAGGCGTCCCCCCGCGTTCACCAGGATGGACTGGTCCGGAAGCTCCGCGCCGCAGGCCTTCTGATCGAAGGTCACCCGGATAGGGGGGAGGGGCCGCGCGCGCGTGGTCACCACGCCCTGGATCGACCCGTGTTGCGCCACGGCCGTCGCGGACCATCCCAGGACCAGCCCGACCGCCATCGCCGTTACCCGCGCCGCCGACCGCCGCCGCATCGTCACAACCTTTCCGGAGCTTTCCAAGGCCAGTTTCCATCCATCCATTGCCTCAGGGAGGCAATCCGACGGCTTTTCGTCACCGCCGGCCCCGCGGGCGCAGTACGCTCTCAGGATATGCGCACGACCTTCATTCCGGTATTGATCGCCGCCGTCCTGGCGCTGGGTTCCGGCCGGGCCCTGGGGCAAACCGGCACAACGTTGACCGGCACGGTGACGCAGGCCGACAGTGGCCAGCCCATGGCCGGGGCGCTCGTCGTCATCGACGAGCTCCGGCGCGAGACGCGGACCGCCGACGACGGCACCTATCGGTTCGAGGGGGTGCCGCCGGGGACCTATCACGTAGGCGTGCGCGCCGAGGGCTACACGACGCGCCGCACCGAGGTGCGCGTGGGGACGACACCGGCCACGCTGGACCTTGCGGTGGAGTTCGACCTCCACTTTGCCGAGGTGGTGTCGGTGAGCCCGAACCCGCGGCCGCAATTCGAGTCGTACCAGCCCACATCGGTGCTCACCGGCCAGGATCTGACGCGCCAGTTGGACAGCACCGTCGCGGGCACCCTGCAGTCCGAGCCGGGCATTGCCACGCGGTCGTTCGGCGCGGCACCGGCGCGGCCGGTCATCCGTGGGCTGGATGGGGATCGCGTGGTGGTGCTCGAGGACGGCCAGCGCATGGGAGACGTCTCCAGCCAGTCGGGCGATCACGGCGTGCCCATCAACCCGGCGGCGGCCAGCAAGCTCGAAGTGGTCCGGGGGCCCGCCACGCTGCTCTACGGCGCGAACGCGATTGGCGGGCTCGTCAACGTCATCACCGATCAGATCCCGACGGAGCGTTTCACCGGCACATCGGGCAACTTCACGTTCGACCTCGGTACCAATGGCGGCCAGGCGGGCGGCGCGGGCGACATTCACCTCGGCAACGGCCAGTGGGCGTTCCACTTCGGCGGCAGCGGCCAGCGGATGGGCGAGTACAGCACACCCGAAGGCGACGCCGCCAACACGCAGTCGCGCACGGGCACGGCCAGCTTCGGCGGAGCCTGGACGGGCGAGAACTCGTACGTCGGCGCGAGCTACGGATACACCGACCAGAAGTACGGCATCCCGGTGGTCGAGGAAGGACAGATCAGCCTCACCCCCAGGCGCCACGCCTTCAACATCCGCGCCGGAGGTTCCGCGCTCCCCGGCTTCATCCAGTCGTACCGGGCCACCTTCGGCGTGCGTCGCTACGAGCATCAGGAACTCGAGGGGACGGAGATCGGCACGACGTTCGAGAACGACACGCTCGAAGGCGAGGTCCTCCTGTCGCACCGGAAGACGGCGGCGCTGCTTGGCAGCGTGGGCGGGTGGCTCCTGAACCGGCAGTTCGCGGCGCGCGGTGCCGAGGCGTTGTCGCCGCCTGTCGATCAGAACAGCCTTGCCGCGTTCGCCTACGAGGAAGTCGCCTGGTCGCACGCGACGCTCCAGTTCGGCGGCCGCCTGGATCACACCAAGTACACGCCAGAGAACGGGCTGCCAAACCGGGACTTCACCGAGTGGTCCAGTTCGGTGGGTCTCCTGATTCGGCCCGAGGCTGCGAAGGACAACCTGGTGATCGCAGCCAGTCTTGCCCGCGCGGCACGCCCCCCCGCGCTCGAGGAGCTGTACTTCTTCGGCCCGCACCTGGGCAACTTCGCCTATGAGATCGGCAACCCCGATTTGAAGGCGGAGCGCGCTCTCGGCTTCGACCTCGCCGTGCGCGTGCGCGGCGAGCGCTTCGAGGGCGAAGTCTCGTTCTTCCACAACGCCATCAGCAACTTCATCTTCCGCAACCCGATCAGCGACGAGGAGTTCGAGGAACGCGAGGAGGAGTTCGACGAGCGGTTTGGCGTGGAGCACGGGGAGGAAGAAGAAGAGGACGGCCATGGCCACGGGCACGGCGAGGGCCTGCCGTTCGTGGAGTTCCAGGGGCGAGACGCCACCCTGTGGGGCATGGAGGCGCACGGCGACGTGAAGCTCACCCCGGAGTGGACGGTGGAGTTCACCTTCGACATGGTGCGCGGGCAACTGGACGACACCAACGAGCCGCTGCCCCGCATCCCGCCCTACCGCGGCATCGCAGGCCTCCGCTACCAGAAGAACGCGTTCCAGGCCGGCACGTCAGTCACCGCCGTGGCGGACCAGACCCGCGTCTACGGGGACGAGACGCCGACAGCCGGCTGGGCCACGCTCCGGTTCCACGCGTCCTACTCGTTCACGCAGGGACGGGTGCTCAACACCCTCACCGCGCGGCTCGAGAACGCGACGAACCGGCTCTATCGGAATCACCTGAACTACCTGAAAGACCAACTGCCCGAGATGGGCCGGACCTTCCGGCTGGTCTACGCGCTGGGGTTCTGAACGGGTGCGGGCGGGTACGAACGGGTGCGGGCGGGTGCGAACAGGTGCGGGCGGGTGCGAACAGGTGCGGGCGGGTGCGAACAAGGTGCGGGCGCGTGCGCGGCGGGTTTGCCCCGCCGTCGCTCGCGTGGCGAAGCGGACGAGCGAACGCGGGTCAGCGCCGTTCGGGTGAGGCCGTCCGGGTCAGGGCCATGAAGATGGTGCACGCCATGGCCAGCGTCACGAGGATGGCCGCTGTCAGCGAGGGCTCGAGGCCGCGGCTGACAAAGAAGAGCGCCACCGAAAACCACGCGCAGGACACGGCCACCAGCTTCACCCCGCGCGAAATCGACCGATCCGCGTGATAGCGCTCCACGTGCACCAGCGCCTCGCGGAAGATCGGCATCCGCTTCACCCACCCGTGCAGCTGCTCGCTGGAGCGTGAGAACGCCCACAGCGCCACCAGCAGGAAGACCGTTGTCGGCAATCCTGGCAGCAGGGCGCCGAGCGCGGCCAACCCGACGGAGGACAGGCCCACGACGATGTAGACGGCACGGGCGAAGAGGGGCATGAGGACCGCCCCGATTATAATCCGCGCCCATGTACCGGATACTTGCCATTCTCTTCGCAATGGGTTTCGGGTTGGCCGCGGCCGCCGGGTGGCCGGCGGCCCTTTCCGCCGGGGCCGATGGCGCCCAGGCCCAGGTCCCGGGCTGGCTCGCCCCCTACCGTGACAACGCCCAGCGCCTCATTTCGGCCGCCACGGCCGACCAGTTCGGCTGGGACCGGCTGGCCGAGCTCACCGACACCTACGGCGCCAGGCTCACCGGCTCCGACAACCTGACACGGGCCATCGCCTGGGCGGTCGAAACCATGAAGAAGGACGGGCTCGAGCGCGTCCGCACCGAGAAGGTGATGGCGCCCCGGTGGGTCCGTGGCCAGGAGAGCCTCGAGATTATCGACCCACCCCACCATGTCATCCCCATGCTCGGGCTTGGCGGCAGCGTGGCCACCCCGCCCGAGGGGATCGAAGCCGAGGTGATGGTGGTCTCCACGATGGAGGAACTCCAGAAGCGCTCCGCCGAGGCAAAGGGCCGCATCGTCCTCTTCGACGTGCCGTACACGAACTACGGCGAGACGGTGGCCTACCGATCCGGCGGCGCGCGCGCCGCCGCGCGGCACGGCGCCATCGGCATGCTGCTGCGGTCCGTCGGGCCGATGGGCCTCCGCACGACGCACACGGGTGGCATGGCCTACGGCGATGATGCGCCGAAGATTCCCGCCGCGGCCATCTCGGTGGAGGACTCGCAGCGCATCCACCGCATCGTGAATCGCGGGCACACGGTTCGCGTGCGCCTGAAGATGGAGGCGCGATTCGAGCCGGACGTCGAGTCGGCCAACGTCATCGGCGAGCTGGTCGGGCGCGAGCGCCCCGACGAGATTGTCCTGGTCGGGTGCCACTTCGACTCGTGGGACCCCGGCACGGGGGCGTCCGACGATGCCGTCGGCTGCATCGTCACGTGGGAGGGCGTGCGCCTGATGAAGAAGCTCGGGATCCAGCCGAGGCGCACGGTGCGCGTGGTGCTCTTCACCAACGAGGAGAACGGCCTTCGCGGCGGCACGTCCTATCGGGACGCCCACGCCGCCGAGGCCGAGAACCACATCCTGGCCATCGAGTCCGACTCGGGCGTGTTTGCTCCCGCACGCCTCGCCTTCAGTGGGTCTGAATCAGCGCGGCGCATCATTGCCGACATCGGGACCCTGCTGGCCGGCATCGACATGCAGAGCATCGGCCCGGGCGGCGGCGGCGCCGACATCGGCCCCATCGCCCAGCTCGGACGCGTGCCGATGATGGCCTATTCGGGCGATTCGACGAAGTACTTCACCATTCACCACACGCCGGCCGACACGGTCGAGCGGATTCTCCCTGCGGAGGTGTCGAAAGCGGCGGCCTCACTCGCGGTGATGACCTTCGTGGTGGCGGAGATGCCGGAGAGGCTGCCCAAGTAGGGGCTTGGGGCTTGGGGCTTGGGGCTTGGGACTTGGGGTCCTGGGGTCTTGAGGTCTTGGGAGGCCTGAAGGTCTCACGATCCCGCAACGCGGATGACCGACGCGCCGGGCTTGCCTTCGACGTAGACGACCACCGTGCCGCGGGGGGTCGC
>CAZLBU010000001.1:17003-18200 GCA_964557815.1 uncultured Bifidobacteriaceae bacterium
GACGAGTACCGGGTACGACGAGGGGGTGCCGGGGGTGCCGAGGCGCGTGGTGGTGCCGAAGAGCGGCTGGCCGGCTTCGTCGAACTTCAGGGTCCGCATCGCGGCCTGGCGCACACCGCCAAGGACTTCGTCCCACGCCACGGTGAGGCGCGCCGCTTCGTCCGACAGGATCTGCGGGTGCATGGGTTTGGGGCTGCCGAGCGTGGGGATGCGCACGCGCGGCGAGAACGTCCGGCCGTCACGCGAGGAGGCGTAATAGATCGCGCCCTCGGGCGCGGCGCCGCCACCCGTCACCGTCGGCCACACCACGTGCACCGTGCCCTCCGCGTCCACGGCCATCGCCGGGCCGTCGTCCGGGCATCCGGCGAGGTGCCAGTCGTCCTGGCTCACGCGGCCCTGCGGATCGAACGACCGCCCGCCGTCGCGAGACGCCATGAAGGCGATGTCCCTGATGTTGCCGTCGTACACGTGCCGCCATGCGGTGTAGATCTCGCTGCGCGGGCCCGTGGCCATGGCCACCTTGCAGCAGTAACACACGCCTTTCACCAACTCGCGCTCGGTCGGGATCCTGCCGCTCCCTTCCTGCGCGTAGTAGAGGCCGGACAACTGCGCCATCGCGACGCCATCGATGGCCGCGGCCTCGTGGTGCTCATGGCCTTGCGCCTTCCTCGCGGCCAGGCCGCGGTGATCGAGCCACATCACGTGGGCGGTGCCCGCCGCGTCGAGCGCCATCGCGTGCCAGCCGCGGTCACCGGCGGCGCCAGCGGCCTGCAACGCGCGTCCCGGGGCGAAGGTTCGCCCGCCGTCCAGGGACCGCGACACCTTGATCTCCGTGCCCGTCACCTTCGACCCGTACACCACGACGATCTCAGGCGCACCTCCGCCCGCTCGTGAGACGAGCGCCACCCGCGGCGGCAGTTCTCCGCCGAGCCGCGCCTCACCCTCGATGTCGTTCACGCGCACCGGACGGCCGAAGGTGCGCCCCTCGTCCTGGCTGAGCGCCACGTAGACGTCCGCCTTCCCGTCCACGCTCGCACCCCACGTGACGGCAACGAACGGGCCGAGCGACGCCGCCCACGGGGTCTGGCTCGAGCGGCCCTCCACGGCCAACGTGGGAGGCTCGGTGGCCGTGGCGGGAGTGATGGCGAGGGCGGCAAGGACAAGGAGGGCAGCGGGGCGGGACACGGGCATTTGCGT
>CAZLBU010000001.1:18210-25682 GCA_964557815.1 uncultured Bifidobacteriaceae bacterium
ATTGACTCAGGGGAGCTCGACGCCGCTCCTGCCCGGGCCGAGGCCTCGTGGGGCCCCGAAGCCGGTCCCGTCGTCACAGCCCGTTGGCTGGCCCGGTTTCGCTGGTCCGTGGCACTGGGCGCCGTGGCGACCCTCATCATCGCGCGCTCCATTCTCGGCGTCGCGTTCCCCGAGGGTGGGGTCCTGCTCCTGCTGGCTGCGCAGGTGGCCAGCAATGCGTGGCTCGACGTGATGTTGCGACGCGGTTCCGAGCCGTCGGTGAGTACGCTCGGCGGGCTCATCCTCTTCGACATCGCCATCCTCACGGCCCTGATGGTCCTGACCGGGGGGCCGTCGAATCCCTTCACCATCAGCTATCTCGTCTACATCACCCTGGCGGCGGTCACCCTCAACGCCGGCTGGACCTGGGCAGCGGCGGCGGCGTCGATCATCGGCTACGGCCTCCTCTTCGTGACACCGCTGCGCACGCTGGTGGACCCGCACGCCGGCCATGCGGGGATGGATCCAGCGCTGAGCCACCAGGTGGGGATGGGCGTCGCGTTTGCCGCGGCCGCCCTGCTGACGGGCAGTTTCGTCACGCGGATCCGCCTGGCGCTCGAAGCCCGCGAGCGCGCTCTCGCCGAGGCGCGCCGGATGGCCGCGCAGCAGGAGCGGCTGGCGTCGCTCACCACCCTGGCCGCCGGCGCGGCCCACGAGCTGGCCACGCCCCTGAGCGCCATCGCGGTGGCGGCGCACGAACTGGATCTCGCCGCGTCGGGAGCCGGCGTGGCGCCCGAGATCGCCGAGGACGCGCGGCTCATCAGGTCGCAGGTGGATCGCTGCCGCGCGATCCTGGATCAGATGAGCGGGCGCGCGGATGCCTCGGCGGCTCACGAGGCACAGACGCTGCCGCCCTCGCGCATCGTCGAGGCCATGCTTCACTCGTTCGGCCAACGCGATCGGGAACGGGTCCTCCTGTCGATCGCGGCGGGAGTCCCGAGCGTGCAGGTGCCGCTCGAGGCTGCCGCGCGCTCCCTGCGGACGCTGGTGAAGAACGCATTCGACGCGTCGCCTGCCGGTGCCCCTGTGCAGGTCAGCGTGGACGTGCAGCGCCACCTGGTCCGCTTCCGTGTCACCGACCGCGGCTCGGGGATGTCGGCGGGCACGCTGCAGCGCGCGGGCGAGCCGTTCTTCACCACCAAGCCGGTCGGCTCGGGTTTCGGCCTCGGCCTGTTCCTCGCGCGCACCTTCGCCGAGCGTTGGGGCGGGAGCCTTTCGCTCTCGTCCACGCCAGGGGAAGGCACGACGGCAACCCTGCTGCTGCCGGTGGCCGCCACCGAAGGACGCCCTGCATGAACGACGACCGCACGCTCCTGCTGCTCGACGATGACGACATCTTCGCGCTGCGCATGGCGAAAGCGCTCGCGGCCCGCGGCTTCGAGGTGACGCGCGCCGCCACCGCCGCCGAGGCCCTGGCCTCGGCGCGGGAAGAGAGCCCGGAGTACGCGCTGGTGGACCTGCGCCTGCCGGACGGCCACGGCCTCGACGTCGTGGCCGAACTGCACGCCATCGACCAGACCACGCGTATCGTGGTGCTCACCGGCTACGGCGCCATCGCCACCGCGGTGGAGAGCCTCAAGCGCGGCGCCTCCGATTACCTGACCAAGCCCGTCGATGCGGACCAGGTCGTGGCGGCGCTGGAGAAGGGAGAAACGGAGAAGGTCACCCCCGGCGAGCCCCGCGAGTTCACGGTGCCCTCGCTCGCCCGCGTGGAATGGGAGCACATCCAGCGCGTCATGACCGACTGCGGGGGGAACGTCTCGCAGGCCGCCCGCGTGCTCGGCCTGCACAGGCGGTCGCTCCAGCGAAAGCTGTCGAAATATCCGGTGAGCCGGTGACCGCCCGGAGCAGGCCCGGGCGGGTTCGTCCATTCAGTTCAAGGCGGCACGGTTCCTGCTTTTCGGCTACGGTATAAGGCACCTCGCGGCATGATGCTTCACTCGTTCCGCATATCGTCACAGGAGTCGTTATGGTCGAGTTCAAACACATCCTCTGCCCGACGGATCTGAGCGAAGCGTCGCGCCCGGCACTGGCCTATGCGGCGGCGTTCACAGTCTGGTACGGCGCCAGGTTGTCCCTGCTGCACGTCGTGCCGACGTTCGATGCCATCCAGGTCCCGCCCGGCACGCTCGGCGAGGCAGTACAGGTGGTCTATCCATCCACGCGCGAGGAAGTCGTGGCCGCGATGAAGCGCCAGGCCGACGCCATGGGTGCCGCGGCCGTGGAACCCTACCTGGTGGCCGAGTCCGGCGATCCCGTGAACACCATCATCGACCAGGCCCTGGCCATCCCCTCCGATCTCATCGTGATGGGCACCCACGGCCGGAGCGGGTTCAACCGCCTGGTCGCCCTGCCCCGTGCTGACTGTGCCGCCCCACGCGAAGGGTGCGCCGGGGGACGTGACGTTCAAGCGCATCGTGTGCGCCATGGATTTCTCGCCGGCCTCGCTCCAGGCCCTCGGGTTCGCTCTCGACCTGGGCCGGCAGGCCAACGGCGTCGTCACCGTCCTCCACTCCATCGAGTGGCTGGCGGAGGAGGAACCACGCGCGACCGCGCACTTCAACGTGGCCGAATACCGCACCTACCTGATCGAGGACGCGAAGAAGCGCCTCGACGAGCTCGTGTCCGGCGAGGAGCGCACCTGGTGCGACATCGAGAACCTGGTGACGGCGGGGCGCGCCTACCGCGAGGTCCTGCGCGTGGCCGCGGAACGCAAGGCAGACCTCATCGTGATGGGGGCGCAGGGGCGAGGCGGGCTCGGCCTCAGGATCCTCGGCTCGGCCACCCACCAGGTGGTCCGATCCGCGGAGTGCCCGGTGTTGACCGTCCGCGGAGCGGAAGTGTCCGAACGCGCGTGACCACGAGTTCCGAAGGAGTCACCGGCCGGGGTGAGTGACGGTAAGTCGGCACCGCGCCCCGGCGGGGTGACGGGGTGCCGGCGGGCGGGAGGGAAGTGAGAGGTGGAAGTGGGAAGGGCGTGCCGATGACTCTGGCGTGGCGGATTGGTGTGATGGTGGGGATGCTGGTCCTGTCGGGGCAGGCCGGGAGCGCGCAGCCGGCGCCGCCGGCCGCGACCGGGGCGTGGGTGCTCCAGCCCGCCGCGGGGGCGACGTCGACCGCCGCGTACGCGGTGATCGAGAATCCCTCGATGTACGAAATCTACATCGTGAGCGTCTCCACCGACGCCGCCGGAGCCGCCGACGTCGTGACCGGTCCTCCGGATGCCGTGAAGCCCGTGCCCGAGTTGTCGGTGCCCGCGTACGGCCAGGCCGAGCTCAAGCCGGGCGCTGTGCACATCCGGCTGAAGGACCTGAAGCAGCCGCTGAAGGAAGGCGATGCGGTGGAGCTGACGCTGACCACCGACGGCGGGGTGACCATCAAGGTCACGGCCCCGGTGAAGAAGGGCTGAGGGGCGGGGTGCGGCGGGGTGCATCCGTGCACCTTGCACCCGCACCCTGCACCCCTGCACCTGCACCCTTGCAGGTGTTACTGCTTCTTGATGATGTAGCCGCCGTCGGCGCCCTTGTCGCGGTACTTCGTGTGGCACTGGCTGCAGGTGCCCATCATCAGCTTCATCTGCTCGGCGGCGCCCGCCATGTTCTTCGCGGAGGCGGCCTTCTCCACTTCGGCCGCATGATTCATTGCCGCGGTGGCCCAGTCGGCCGCGTCCTGCGTCTTGCGTGCGGTCCAGAACGCCGCGTTGTTCTTCTGGATCTCCACCATCTTCTTCGCGTCCGCGGCAAGGGCCTCTGCCGCCTGGCCCTCCATGCTCTTGCGCATGGCGCCGACGGTGGCGCCGACCGACTTCATCAGCTTGTCGAATTCCTCGTCGCTGGCGGGCGCCTGCGCGGCGGGCGCGACCGCGAAGCCGATGGCGATCAGCCACGCGAGGGTGGCAACGGACACGAAACGAGCAGCACGCATGGAACCTCCTGGACGCTGAAGGGCGGCGCACGATGCCCGCCCCCGGAAAAAAACGGCGCTAACTATAGCAGAGGTAAGCGTACGAAGGCTCTCACGCGAAGTCGCGCAGGTAGGGGAGCTTCGCTGCGAAGGCGCGCACCTGGTCGAAGTCCTGCAGCAGCAGCCCGAGGCCGTCCCAGCGCCCCGTGACGAGCGCATCGCGAGCCGCGGCGGGCAGCTGCACCGCGAAGTCGAGCGTGCCGGCCGTCACCCGCATCGACTCCAGGTCGAGACGCACCTCGATCTGCGGGTTGTGCTCGATGGCGGCCTGCAGCGCGGCCACGTCCGCGGGGGCCGCGGTCACCGCGGGCAGCCCCAGCATCACCGCGTTCCCGAAGAAGATCTCCGAGAACGACTCGCCGACGATCCCCCGGATGCCCCAGCGCACCAGGCCCTGCGGCGCGTGCTCGCGTGACGAGCCGCAGCCGAAGTTGCGGTTCACCACCATGACGGATGCGCCCGCGAACCGCGGGTCGTCCATCGGGTGGACGCGGCCTTCGCGCGCCGCGTGCGCGCGGTCGTCGCCGAACACGTGGCGCTCGAGGCCGTCGAAGGTGATGGCGCGCAGGTGGCGCGCCGGCATGATGCGATCCGTGTCGATGTCGTCGCCGGCCAGCGGCAGCGCGCGCCCGGTGACCGAGAGAATCCGCGCCGCGCTCATTGCACCGCTCCCCCGCGCGGCACGAAGCTCCGCACGTCCACGACTTCGCCGGCGACCGCCGCCGCCGCCACCATTACGGGACTCATCAGCAGGGTGCGGCCGGTCGGGCTTCCCTGGCGACCGCGGAAATTGCGATTGGACGACGAGGCGCAGGTCTCAGCGCCGGACAGCTTGTCGTCGTTCATGCCGAGGCAGAGCGAGCAGCCCGGCTCGCGCCACTCGAAGCCCGCGGCCTTGAACACCTCGTCCAGCCCCTCGGCCTCGGCGGCATGCTGCACCTCGCGGGAGCCAGGCACGACCAGGCCGCGGACGTGCCGCGCCACGCGCTGGCCCCGTACCACGCTGGCCGCGGCCCTCAGGTCCGACAGCCGCGCGTTGGTGCACGACCCGATGAACGCCACGTCCACGCGGCGGCCCTTCACCGTTTCGCCGGCGTCGAAGCCCATGAACTGCAGCGCCTCGAGCGCCGCCTCGCGCTCTCCCGGCGGCAGCACCGCCGCGTCGGGGATCGGTTCGTCCACCATCACGCTCTGCCCGGGGTTGGTGCCCCAGGTGACCACCGGGCCAATCCGGTTCACGTCGATCGTCCGCTCGTCATCGGCGGCGGCATTCGCGTCCGACGCCATGCCGCGCCACCAGGCGACGGCCCGATCCCACGCCTCGCCCTTGGGTGCGTGCTCGCGCCCGCGCAGGAAGGCGAACGTCGTGTCGTCGGGGTTCACGTAGCCCATGCGCGCGCCGCCCTCGATGGACAGGTTGCACAGCGTCATGCGCTCGTCCATCGTCATGCGCGCGACGGTGTCGCCCGCGTACTCGTAGGCGAAGCCGACGCCGCCGTTCACGCCGAGCTGCCGGATCATCGCGAGCGCCAGGTCCTTCGCCGTGACGCCGGGCCCGATCGCGCCCTCGAAGCGCACGCGGCGCAGCTTCGGCTTGTCCATCGCAAGGCACTGCGAGGCCAGCACGTCGCGCACCTGCGAGGTGCCGATGCCGAAGGCCAGCGCGCCGAACGCGCCGTGCGTGGAGGTGTGGCTGTCGCCGCACGCGATGGTCATGCCCGGCTGCGTCAGCCCGAGCTCGGGGCCAATCACGTGGACGATGCCCTGGTGCGCGTCGCCGAGCCCGAAGAGCGGGATGTGGTGCTCGCGGCAGTTGGCCTCGAGCGTGGCCATCATCTCTTCGGCCACCGGATCCGGCGCCGGCCGTCGCAGGCTCGAGGTCGGGATGATGTGGTCCATCGTCCCGAAGATGCGGTCCGGAAACGCCGGCGTGAGGCCGCGCTCGCGCAGCATCGCGAAGGCCTGCGGCGTGGTCACCTCGTGTATCAGGTGCAGGCCGATGAACAGCTGGGTCTGCCCCGTCGGCAGCCGACGGACGGTGTGCAGATCCCAGACCTTGTCGAGAAGGGTGGCCACAGCAGAGAAGGATGACGGACAACGGGGATCGGAGGCAAGGCAAAAGGCTTACGCCTTCAGCCGCCTGTTCACTTCCGCCCAGCTGATGACGTTCCAGAAGGCCGTCACGTAGTCCGCGCGGCGGTTCTGGTACTTCAGGTAATACGCGTGCTCCCACACGTCCAGGCCGAAGATGCCGCGCTTGTTCTCCATCGACGGCGTATCCTGGTTGGCCGTGCTGTGGATGACCAGCGTGCCGTTGTCGTCGCTCAGCCACGCCCAGCCGCTGCCGAACCGGCCCATCGCCGCTGCCGCGAACATCTCCTTGAACTTCTCGAAGCTCCCGAAGGTGGAGGTGATGGCGTCGGCCACCGCGCCGGTCGGCGGGCCCCCCGCGTTGGGGGCCATCAGCGTCCAGAACTGCATGTGGTTCCAGTGCCCGCCGCCGTTGTTGCGGATGGCCGTCCGCACGTTCTCCGGCACCTGGTTCAGGTTCTTCAGCATCTCGTCGAGCGGCATCTTGCCCGCCGCGCCGGCGTTGGCCACCGCGTTGTTCAGGTTCGTCACGTACGCCTGGTGGTGCCGATCGTGGTGTATCTCCATCGTCCGCGCGTCGATGTGGGGCTCGAGCGCGGCGAACGGGTAGGGCAGCGAGGCCAGCGAGAATGGTCCGGTCGGCGTCGTGGCCTGGTCGAGGGCGCCGAGCCGGCCGGCGCCGGAGGTCCGCGCGGTGGCGAGGGCCAGGCCGCCAAGGCCCAGCGTCGAGAACATCTGTCGGCGTGTCAGGGTCATGGGTCGTCCCCCAGATCAGGCATACAGCTTACACCTCCGGGTATAGTGACCGCATGCGCTCCCATGCACCCGTCGCCCTTGCACTGCTGGCGCTCGCCGCCGTTCCCGCGGCCGCGCAGGACGGCCGCCGCGCGATCACGCTGGACGATCACTCGCGGCTGGTCGCCGTGGCCGATCCGCAGCGCTCGCCCGAGGGCGAGTGGGTGGCGTACACGGCGACTACCAACGACGTCGAAAAGGACAAGCGAAACACCGACATCTGGATGGTCAAGTGGGACGGCAGCGCGCGCCTGCAGCTCACCTCGTCGCCCGACGACGAGTCGTCGCCGCGCTGGAGCCCGGACGGGACGTACCTCGCGTTTGTCGCGTCGCGTGGCACCGAGGAGGAGCAGAAGAAGGGCGCCCAGATCTGGCTGCTCGATCGGCGGGGCGGCGAGGCGCGGAAGGTGAGCGAGGTGAAGGGCGGGGCCTCCGCGATCCAGTGGTCGCCCGACAGCACGCGCATCGCCTTCGTCATCGGCGACGAGGATCCGGACGAGGATCCCGAGAAGAAGGAAGGATGGAAGCGCAAGACGCCCCCGCCCATCGTCATCGATCGGTATCACTTCAAGCAGGACCGCGAG
>CAZLBU010000001.1:25692-35281 GCA_964557815.1 uncultured Bifidobacteriaceae bacterium
GGGGTACCTCCGCCGGCTCTACGATCACATTGCCGTGCTCGACATCGCGACCGGGAAGCACATCGTCCTCACCAGCGGGCAGGTGGACGACTCGAATCCGTCGTGGTCACCGGACGGGAAGCAGATCGCCTTTCTCAGCAAGCGGGCGCACGCGGATCCGGACCGCACCGCGAACCAGGATCTCTGGGTCGTCGAGGCGCGCGAGGGCGCCGCGCCGCGGCAGGTGACCAGCACCCCGGAGAGCGAGAGCGGGCGGCCGATCTGGAGCCCGGACGGCTCGCGCATCGCCGTGCTGCTGGGCGACGTGGATCGGTACTACGCCTACGACCTGAACAAGCTGGCCCTGGTGCCCGCCCCGGCAGCGGGTGCAGCGCCCGTGGCCAAGCCCGCTCTCTTCATGTCGCAGCTGGACCGCGCGGTCTCGAACATCGAGTGGTCGGCCGATGGCGCATCCATCGCTTTCCTGGTGGAGGACGATCGCCGCGTGCAGCTGGCCACGGTGCCGGCAGGCCGCGTCTCCACGCGCGGCGTGGAGCCGCTCACGACGGGCAATCGTGCGGTGCGCGCGCTCAGTCCCGGCAAGGACGGCCACTTCGCGGTGCTGATGACGACGCCCGCGCAGCCGCCAGAGGTCTTCGCGCTCGAGGGAGGCACCTTCCGGCAGCTGACGTCGCACAACGACAGCCTGATGAAGGAACTGCAGCTGGCCACCACCGAAGACTTCCAGTCGAAGAGCAGAGACGGCGCCGAGGTGCACGGCCTCATCGTGAAACCGGCCGATTACGTGCCGGGACGGAAGTACCCGACGCTGGCCATCATCCACGGCGGGCCCAACGGGCAGGACGAGCACGAGTTCGATTTCGAGCGCGAGTTCTACGCCGCGCACGGCTACGTCGTGCTCACCGTCAACTACCGCGGCAGCGCCGGACGCGGCAGCGCCTTCCAGAAGGCGATTTACGGGGACTGGGGCAACCTGGAAGTCGTGGATATCCTGGGCATGGTGGACGAGGCCGTGCGGCAGGGCATTGCCGATCCGGAACGCCTGGGCATCGGCGGCTGGAGCTACGGCGGCATCTCCACCAACTACACCATCGCGAGCGACCCGCGCTTCAAGGCCGCGGTCAGCGGCGCCGGCAGCTCGGCGCAGGCCTCGATGTACGGGCTGGACCAGTACATCGTCCAGTGGGACGTGGAGATCGGCCCCCCGTGGAAGGCGAAGGCGGTCTACGACAAGGTCTCCTATCCGTTCTTCCACGCGGATCGCATCAAGACGCCCACGCTGTTCATGGGCGGCGAGAAGGACTTCAACGTGCCCATTGCCGGGAGCGAGCAGATGTACCAGGCGCTCAGGAGCCTCGGCGTGCCGACGGAGCTGGTGATCTATCCGGGGCAGTTCCACTCGCTGACGGTGCCGAGCTACCAGCGGGACCGCCTGCAGCGGCACGTGGACTGGTTCAACAAGTACCTGCAGCCGGCCGGCGCCACGTCCGCCAGGCCGTGAGCGGCAGCCGCTTCTCCGTCGTGGAGGCGACCGTGGCGAGCGTGCATGCGGCGCTCGCATCCGGTGAGACGACCTGCGTCGAGGTGGTGCGCGAAAGCCTCGACCGCATCGCAGCGTTCGACAGGAAGGGGCCCGCACTCCGCGCCATCATCACGGTGAATCCCCGCGCGCTCGAGGCTGCCGCCGAGATGGACCGGCTGCGCGTGGCCGGGACCGCCCTGCCGCCGCTGCACGGCATTCCTCTCATCCTCAAGGACAACTTCGGCACGGCGGACGTGCCCACCACGGGCGGTGCCGTCACGCTTGCGCGTTCGGTCCCGCCGCGCGATGCGTTCGTGGTTGCCCGTCTCCGCGAGGCCGGCGCCATCGTCATCGGCAAGGCCAACCAGACGGAGCTGGCGCTGAACGGCTCGTCGGTCAGCTCGCTTGGAGGACAGACGCTGAACCCGTATGACCTCACGCGCACCCCGGGCGGGTCGAGCGGCGGCACGGGCGCCGCCATCGCCGCGAGCTTTGCGGTGCTGGGCACGGGCAGCGACACCGGCCAGTCCATCCGCTCGCCCGCGTCGGCGTGCGCGCTGGTCGGCGTGCGTCCGACGCGCGGGCTGGTGAGCCGCCGCGGTGTCATGCCGTTCAGCCCTTCGCAGGACCAGGTGGGGCCCATCACCCGCACCGTCGAGGATGCGGCGCGCATGCTCGACGTGATGGCGGGCGACGACCCCGAGGACCCGGTGAGCGCCCTCGGCATCGGCCACGTGACGACGTCCTATCGCGAGGCCCTTCGGCCCGACGCGCTGCGCGGCGCGCGCCTCGGGCTGCTCGAGGCCTTCATGGGCAGTGCGGACGTGCATCGACCCGTCAACGCCGTGGTCCGCGAGGCAGTGGGCCGGTTGGAGGCGCTTGGCGCGACGGTGAGCACGGTCGAGATTCCCGATCTCGATGCGCTGACGCGCGATCTGAGCCTCACGCGCCTCGAGCTGGCCGATGCCTTCGACGGGTACCTGGCCACGCTTGGCGAAGGAGCCCCGGTGCGGACGCTTGCCGAGTTCGTGGATCGCGGTGAGTTCCACCCGTCGCTCCGGGCCGACCTCGAGGCGGCGCTCGAGGCGCAGCGGGCGGCCTCCTGGTCCGAGCACGAGCGGATGCACCGCCGCCGCGACCTGCTCCGGACCGCCGTGCAGCGGGCGTTCGAGGCACAGGCGCTCGACGGGATGCTCTATCCGCACCAGCGGCGGCTGGCCGTGCCGGTGGGGGAGGAGCAGGTGGACCGCAACGGCGTGCTCGCCAACAGCACGGGGTATCCCGCCGTCGTCTTTCCCGCCGGCTTCTCCCCGCCGACGCCTTCGGCGCCGCTCGGGGTTCCCGTCGGCTTGGAGGTGCTGGGACCAGCCTGGACCGAGGGCCGGCTCCTGGGGTTTGCCTATGGCTACGAGCAGGCTGTTGGCGCACGGCGGCCGCCGCTCAGCACACCCCCGCTGGCTCATCCGTCTCCAGGCGCGGACTGATGGCCGTCATAGGCCGGGGACGGCTCGGCCGTGATACGATGGCCAAAGTGAGATCAAGTCTCACTTCGGACCCAGCCATGAACCATCACCGTCCGCTCGCCCGCGTGCCCGTCGGCTCCACCGCTGTCGTCTCCCGCGTCTCCGGGACGCGGACCGTCGTGAGGCGGCTGCTCGAAATGGGCCTGGTCCCGGGCACCCGGGTCACCGTGCAGCGGACGGCGCCCCTTGGCGATCCGGTGGAGCTGCGCGTGCGCAACTACGCCCTGTCCATCCGGCGGGCCGACGCGCTCGGTATCGAAGTGGAGTGAGATGACGCCGACCGTGCTGGCGCAGCCCCGCACGCGCCAGGCGCTGGTGCTGGTCGCGGGCAATCCCAACTCGGGCAAGTCCACCGTCTTCAACGCCCTCTCGGGCGCGCGGACGCGCGTGGCGAACTATCCCGGCGTCACCATCGAGCGGCGCTCGGCCACGGTCACGCTCGGCGAAGGCGCGCCCATCGAGCTCACGGACCTCCCCGGCACCTACTCGCTCAGCGCCCGCTCCCGCGAGGAACAGATTGCGGTCGAATCGCTGCTCGGGCGCGGCCCCCGCCGACCGGATGCCATCCTGGTGGTGGCCGATGCCACCGCCCTGGCGCGCGCGCTGTACCTGACCGTCGAGATCCTCGAGATTGGCCGGCCCGTCGTCGTCGCGCTGAACATGACCGACGAAGCGGCGCGCGAGGGCATCGCCATCGACGCCGCGCGGCTGGAGCGCCTGACCGGAGCCCGTGTCGTCCCCACGGTGGCGAGCAAGGGCATCGGCATCGACCTGCTGAAGGCCGCGCTGGCCGACGCCGTGAAGACGCAGCCCCTGCCGCACGCGCCGGACGTGACGCGACCGCTGGCGCTGCAGACCGACCTCGCCGAGCTCGAGTCGCTGATCCTTTCCGAGCGCCTGATGGACCGGCCCGAGGAGGCCCGGGTCTGGGCACAGTGGCTGCTGCTCTCGCTCGACCACGAGGGCGCCGACGAGCTGACGGGGATTCCCCCCACGATTCGTCAGGCCGTTCACCGCATCCATGAGCGGGGCGCCAATGCCGGCCGCAACATGGACCTCGAGATCATCGGCGCCCGCTACGAGCTGGTGGATCGGCTGATCGGCGAGGTCTGCTCGGCGCCGGCGACGAGCCGCCGGAGCTGGACCGACCGGGTGGATGCCGTGCTCACGCACAAGGTGGGCGGTGCCCTGGCGTTTGCCGCCGTGATGATGGTGGTGTTCCAGGCGCTCTTCAGCTGGTCCGAGCCGGCGATCGCTGCCATCGAGGAGGCCATCGCGGCGGTGCAGTCGTGGGTGGGCGCCGTCATGCCCCCGGGGCCGCTCACGAGCCTCATCATCGACGGCGTCATCGCCGGCGTGGGCAACGTGGTCGTGTTCGTCCCGCAGATCGCGCTGCTGTTCCTCTTCATCGGCCTGCTCGAGGACCTGGGCTACCTCGCGCGCGCCGCCTTCGTCATCGACCGCGTGATGCGGGCCGTCGGCCTGCACGGCAAGGCCTTCGTGCCGATGCTGTCCGGCTTCTCGTGCGCCGTGCCGGCCGTGATGGCGACGCGCACGCTCGAGAGCCGCACCGACCGCCTGCTGACCATGCTGGTGCTGCCGCTGACGTCGTGCAGCGCCAGGCTCCCGGTCTACGTGCTGGTGACGGCCACGGTCTTCAGCCCCGGCGCGAGCGTCGGGTTCCTCAGCGCCGGCGCGGTCGCGCTGTTCTCGATGTACGCCCTGTCGGTGGTCGCGGCCCTCGTGGCCGCGGCGGTCCTGCGACGGACAGTACTGAAGGGGCCGGTGCCCGCGCTGGTCCTCGAACTCCCGCCCTACCGGATGCCGGTGCTGAGCGTGCTGCTGCGCGGGGTGTGGCAGCGCGTGAAGACGTTCCTCGTGGATGCCGGCACCGTGATCCTCGCGCTGACCATCGTGCTGTGGGCGCTGCTGTCGTATCCGAAGAGCGATGCCGTGTCCGCGCAGGCCGACGCCGAGCGCGCGGCGGTCGCGGCCGAGTCGCTGCCGGACGAGGAACGCGAGGCGCGCCTGGCCGAGGTCGCCAGCCGCGAGAGCGGCGCCCAGCTCCGCAACAGCGTGGCGGGGCGCATCGGGCATCTCATGGAGCCGGTCATCGAGCCGCTCGGCTTCGACTGGCGGATCGGGGTCGGCATCCTCGGCGCCTTCGCCGCGCGCGAGGTGTTCGTCGGCACGCTGGGTGTCGTCTTCGACATCTCCGACGCGGACGAGACCAACGAGCCGCTGCGCGAGGTCCTTCGCGGCGCCACGTGGCCGGATGGGTCGACACTGATGACCCCGCTCGCCGGCATCTCGCTGATGGTGTTCTTCGTGCTCGCGTGCCAGTGCATGAGCACCGTGGCGGTCGTGAAGCGGGAGTCCGGCGGGTGGCGATGGCCGCTGTTCATGGTGGCCTACATGACCATCCTGGCCTACGCCGCGTCGCTCCTCGTGTACCAGGTGGGCAGCCGGCTTGGATGGGGGCTCGGATGACCTGGCAGGACGCCGGCGTGGTCCTGGTCGTCGGAGGCGCGGTCTACTACCTCGCGCGCAAGTTCTTCGGTCGTCCGAAGCGGAAGGTGACCACCACCTTCGTGCCGCTCAAGAGCCTCAAGAAATAGACGGCCGGCCGCCTCCCGGGAGCGTGCAGACCTGCACGGACCTGCGCCCCACCCGGCGCGGAGACACTTGATGACTTGCCACCGGCGTCCCGGTGGCAGAAGATGCCCGCGCCGAATCGATGAGCAGCCCCTCCCCCCGGCTGCGCGTACTTGATGCTCTGCGCGGGCTGACCATTCTGTGGGTCGCGACCATGCACTTCGCGGCCGACACCCGTGGCCTGCCCGGCGCCGAGGTGGGCCCCGTCGCGCTGTGGGCACGCCTTTCACATGGTGATCCCCTCGGCGCGCTCGGCGGCGCCGTGACCGGCATCCTGTTCCTGCCCGGGTTCCGCCTCGACCTCCTGCTGTTCGTGACGGGGCTGGTCCTGTCGCTCGGCCGGCCGATGCCGGCCATTCCACTGCTGATCCGGCGCGCGCGCGCCATCCTGCCCGGCTACTGGCTCGGCACCCTTGCCGTCGCGGCGGTCATCATGGCGTGTGCGGCCCTGCGTGCCGCGGTCCTGGGCACGTCGTTCGCCGATGAGGCGCAGTCGGGATCCCGGCTGGCCGGGAGCCCCTACCTGTTCGTTCCCGAGGACGTCGTACGTTCCGCGACGCTCGTAGGCCGCTTCCAGTCGCCCGCGAGCGTCCAGGTCGTCTCACCCTCGCTGTGGTACATCGCGCTCGTCGCCCAGTTCTACCTCGCGTACCCGCTGATGCGCTGGATGCTGGCACGCCTCGGCGCCGCCGGGTTCCTCGTGGCGTGCACGCTCACAATGCTGGCGTGCCGGGCATCGGTCCTGAACGGGATGCCGATGGGGACGTTCGACCCGGTCTCCGCCCTCGCGTCATTCCTGCCGTTCCGCCTTGCATCTCCAGCCCTCGGCATGGTGGTCGCGCCCTGGTTGAGGACTCGAGCGGAGGCCGGCGTGCGGCCGCGCGGCGCGGGCATCCGGCTCGCCGGCGCGCTTGCCCTGTTGCTCGTCGCCGGCTGGACCAGCGCGGGGCACCTGCTGCCGGTCAACCTGACGCTGGCCGTGGGGCCCTCGCTCGCGGTGCCGCCGGCGATGGTGGGGCTGTGGCTCCTGGCCGGTGCGTTGCCGGGAACCGTCCACCGCCTGCTGGTCTGGGCGGGCGGCATCTCGCTGGGCCTTCTCGTCGTGCAGGATGCGCTGCGCTTCGTGGTGGGGACGGCCCTCACGCTCGGCGTTCCCCTCTCCGCGTGGATGTGGCCCGTGCTGCCGCTCTACCTGGCGGCAGCGCTCGGCCTGACGCGGCTGTGGTGGCCGATCACGCAGGGCTTTGCCGACCTGATTTGGCCCGCTCCGGCACCACGTCCGTCGGGGGTGGCCGGCTCGCCGGCCGGCCGGGACCTCATGGAACGGACGTAGCCGGCCGCCGGTACCGCCCGCGCGCGCAGGTGGCGTCTGCGGGCGCCGCCGCGCTGGGCAAGCAGGGCTGCGACAATTCACCGCATAGAAAGGATCGCGCGCGGTCAATAGACTTCCGGGGACATGTGGCGTCTTGTCCCCGTCCTCCTGGGTGCCCTCGCGGTCGCCGTCCCGGCCGGCGCGCAGGAAACCATCAACTACGCGAGCATCAGCGGGCGCGTGACCGACCCGCAAGGCGCGGCCGTCGAGGGCGCCACGGTCACGACGCGCCACCTCGAGACCGGTGTCACCGCATCGGCGACCACGGACGTGGGTGGGCGCTTCCGGTTTCCCTACCTGCGGGTGGGCCCGTACGAGCTTGTGGTGTCTCAGCCGGGCTTGGCGCCCTCGACCCGCCGGCTCACACTGGCGCTCGGGGGCGCCTACGAGATTCCCTTCACGCTAGCGGTCGAGGGCATCGAGACCTCCGTCACGGTGAGCGCCGAGGCGCCCGTCCTCGAGTCGGCACGCACCCAGATCGCCGCGACCGTGCCGGAGCCGGAGGTTCGACACCTGCCGCTCAACGGGCGCAACTTCCTCGACATCGCGCTCCTGGCCCCCGGCGTGGCGCCCCCGAACATCAACAGCACGCAGCTGTTCGCCGAGACGTCGGCGGTGCCCGGCGTCGGCCTTTCGGTGGGCAGCCAGCGAAACCTCTCGAACAGCTTCATCGTGGACGGCCTCTCGGCCAACGACGATGCGGCGGGGCTGAGCGGAGTGCCTTACGGCGTGGATGCCGTCGAGCAGTTCCAGGTGGTCACGTCAGGCGGCCAGGCCGAGCTCGGCCGCGCGCTGGGCGGCTACGTGAACGTGGCAACGCGCAGCGGCACGAACGACCTGCGGGGCGCCGTCTACGGCTTCTTCCGCGACGACCGCTTCAACGCGGCCAACGCGCTGTCGGGCACCACGCTCCCGATGTCGCAGAAGCAGTACGGCGCGAGCCTCGGGGGCCCCATCACGCGCGGACGCACGTTCTACTTCGCCAATGCCGAGCACCGGCTGCTGGACCAGTCGGGCCTCACGACCATCACCCCGGCCAATGTGGCCACCATCAACACGCGGCTGGCCGCCGTCGGGTACCAGGGCGCACCCGTTTCCACCGGCACCTACGCCAGCCCGGTGAAGGCCGTCACCGTGCTGGGCAAGGTCGACCACGCCTTCAGCGGGCGCGACCAGTTCACCGTCCGCTACAGCCTGTACGACGTCTTCTCGGAGAACTCGCGAGGCGCCGGCGGGCTGAGTGCGCCGTCGGCCTCGGCGGGCCTGGACAACCGCGATCAGGCCATCGCCTTCGGCAACACCCTGACGATCGGCTCGCGCACGGTCAACGAGACGCGCGTGCAGTTCACACACGGCGACCTCCGGGCGTTGCCCACCGACCCGCTCGGCCCGGCGGTCAGCATTGCCGGCGTCGCGTCCTTCGGCACGTTCCCCTCGAGCCCCCAGGGCCGGCGGAACCGGATGTTCCAGGCCGTCAACACGCTCTCGCAGCAGCGCGGCGGCCACGCGCTCAGGGCCGGCATCGACTTCATCTACAACGACGACCGCATCACCTTCCCGCGCGCGGTCCGCGGGTCGTACGCATTTGCGTCGCTGGCGAACTTCCTGAACGGCGTCTACAACAACGCCGGCTTCACCCAGACCTTTGGCGAGACGGCCGTCGACCAGGGCAACGCCAACGTCGGGCTCTTCGTGCAGGACGAGTGGAGCGCTACGCCCACGCTGACGCTGAACCTCGGCCTGCGCTACGACCTCCAGTTCCTCGACACGATCGACACGGACACGAACAACGTGGCGCCTCGCGCCGGCTTCGCGTGGACGCCATTCGCGTCGCGCACCCTGGTGGTGAGGGGCAGTGCGGGCCTCTACTTCGATCGCGTGCCTCTGCGCGCGCTCGCCAACGCACTGCTGTCGGCCGGGAACACGACGGACCTCTCGAACCTCCGCCAGGTCGGCATCAGCCTGTCACCGGGGCAGGCGGGGGCCCCCGTGTTTCCGGATATCCTGCCCGCGCCCGTGCCCTCCGTGACGCTGGTGAGCCTCTCCACCATGCAGCGGGACCTGCAGAACGCCTACTCGCGCCAGGCAAGCCTCGAAGTCGAGCAGCAGGTCGGCCGGCTTGCGACGATGAGCGTGGGCTACTCGTACCTGCGTGGCCAGGGGCTGCTGATGGCGATCAACCAGAACGTGCCGTCGTGCCTGCCCTCGGGAACGAACAACGGCTGCCGGCCCATCTCCGCCTACGCCAACGACAGCCGGTACTCGTCCGCCGGCGAGTCCAGCTACCATGCGCTGCTCGTCTCGTTCAGCCAGCGGCCGTCCACCTGGGGCTACTACCGGGCCAGCTACACCCTGTCGAAGGCCATGAACAACGTCGGCGAGTTCTTCTTCAGCGGGCCGATCGACCCCTTCGACCTCTCGAAGGACTGGGGCCGGGCCGACAACGATCGCCGGCACCTGTTCGTGCTCTCCGGCGGGGTCAATACGCCGATGGCCCCGGCCACGAACGCCTGGGAG
>CAZLBU010000001.1:35291-39398 GCA_964557815.1 uncultured Bifidobacteriaceae bacterium
GCGGCTCACGCACGGCTTCCAGCTGAGCGCCATGCTCCAGGCCTATTCGGCCCCGCCCTTCAACATCACGTCGGGCGTGACCACCATCCAGGGGACGGCAGGCCGACCCATGCTGAACGGCGAGTTCATCCCTCGCAATGCCGGCGTGGGCGACGAGTTCCTGAGCGTGAGCCTCCGCCTGAGCCGGGCATTCCGGCTGGGGAGCGCCACCCAGCTCGAGGCCATCGCGGAGGTGTTCAACCTGACGAACGCCGTCAACGAGGTCGCCCGCAACACGAACTTCGGCACCGGCGCCTATCCGACGAGCCCTTCGGCGTCCTTCAACCAGGTGACGGCCGTGGGGGATTCGAGGGCCTGGCAGTTCGCGCTGCGCGTGCGCTTCTGACGGCTGGCCGGTCCGCCGGCGCCGGCGAATCGGCGGTTGGCCGCGCCCCCTGCCGGAGCTTCGTCGTCCACCGGAACCACCTGCAATCCGTCCCTGCAGACCAGACATTCGTCACGAAATGGCAACGCCGGTGGCTGGCCGGACACTTGCTTGGCACCACGGCATGGTCGAGACAGCCCGCCTGCCGCGCGTCGTCCTCCCTGTGGTGCTTGCGCTGGTGGTCGGCGCCCTCGGGGGGTGCAGCGACTCGCCGACCAGCCCTTCGTCCACGAATGCCCTGCCGCTCGTGCGTGAGACAGCCTCGATGCGCTATTTCCACGAGCCTGGCGACACCATCGACGTCGATCGGCAGGAGGCGTTCAACGCCTGGATGCTCGGGCGGCTCGGCGTGCAGCCCCCGCAGCCCGTCGAGTACCGGAAGTACCTCTCCCGCGAGGCGATGGGACGTTACACAGGCAACGCCGGCACCAACGGCTTCGCCGAGCCAGAGCGGTGGCGCTTCCATACGATCTGGCCCTACGACAATCACGAGGTGGTCCACGTCTACTCCGCGATGATCGGGCGCCCGTCCGACTTCTTCAACGAGGGCCTCGCGGTGTCCTTCCAGGTCGATCCGGCCCGGAGCGATTTCACGGTGCGCTTCAACGGGCAACAGGTGCACGAAGCCTGTCGCGCCTATCTCGCGGCGGCCACGCTGCCGCTGCCGTTATCGCGGTATGTGACGACGGAGGGATTTCGGAGCATCCAGGACAGCGTCCTGAGCTACCGGATGGCCGGGTCGTTCGTGCTCTACCTGACCGAACGCTTCGGGCTGCCGGCGGTGCTGGGGTTCTTTCGCGGCGCGGCGCGGGAGGACTCGCTAACCACGACTCGTGCGCGGCTGCAGGCGGCGTTTGCCGTGACGCTCGAAGAGGCCGAGGCGGGGTGGCTCGACGCGCTCGGACAGTAGGCCGCGCCCCGCCACTGGCCGGTCGCGACAACGTTCTGGGGTCGGCCACCATCGAACGGTCTCAGGAGCCGCCACGATGGGAACCCTCTCTCGAGACGTGCGCGACGGCGTCCGCCGCCTGTCCCGCGACCGCGCTATGGCGGCCGTCGCCATTCTCACGCTCGGCCTGGGCATCGGCGCGAACACCGCCATCTTCAGCCTGGTGCACGCCGTGATGCTCGCGCCGCTGCCCTATCACGACCCCGATCGGCTGGCGCTGGTCTGGCATGCCACCGACCTCGGCGAGCGGACCCAGCTGTCGCTGCAGGAGGTCATGAGCTATCGCCGCGAGGCCTCGAGCCTCGAGCGGATGAGCGCCTACGCCGAGATTGATGCCAATCTCACGGGCGGAAGTGAGCCCGAGCGCATCCGGGCCGCGGCCGTCACGACCGACCTGTTCGAGACGCTCGGGGCGCAGGCCCTCGCGGGCCGGACCATCGGTTCCGCGGACGAAGGCGTGCCACCGGCCGACGTCATCGTGCTTGGCCACGGCCTGTGGCAACGCCGCTTTGGCGGTGCGCCCGCCATCCTCGGCCAGACCATTCAGGTCGGCGGCCGAGCCCGGGTGGTGGTGGGCGTGATGCCTCCAGGGTTCCGGCTGCCGCTCGACTACCGGGCCGCGCGGCCAACCGAAGCATGGGTCCCCCTGGCCATGGACCCCGCAAACCTCGGGCAGTGGGGCAACCGCTCGTACTTCGGCGTGGCGCGGCTCCGCGAGGGCGTCACCTCCGAGGCGGCGACGAGCGAGTTTGCGGTGATCGGCTCGCGCTGGGTCCGCGCCGGCTACGTCACCGATCAGGGCGACGGGCGCCTGTTCCGCGCCGCCGTGCCCGTGCCGGAGATCGTCGCAGGAGCTGCGCGGCCCGCGTTGCTCCTGCTGCTGGGCGCGGTGATGGTCATCCTGCTGATCGCGTGCGCCAACGTGGCCAACCTGCTGCTGGCCCGCGCGGACGTGCGCCGGCAGGAGGTGGCGGTGCGGGCCGCCCTCGGCGCCGGGCGCGCCGACCTCGCCCGTCAACTGCTGACCGAAAGCGTTGTCCTCGCGATGATCGGCGGGGTCTTCGGCCTCGCCGTGGCCTGGGCCGCCCTTCGGCTGGTGGTGGCCCTCGGGCCCGTGGGCCTGCCGCGCATGGACGAGGTCGCGCTGGACGTCCCCGTCCTCGGTGCGACCGCCGTCCTCTCGATGGTCACGGGCGTGGTCTTCGGCCTGGCGCCCGCGCTGCACCTGTCGCGACCCGATCTGGCCAGTGTGCTCGGCGACAGCGGCCGCAGCCTCAGCCCCGGCCGCGCGCGCCGGCTCGCCCGCAGCGCGCTGGTCGTGGCGCAGGTGGCGTCATCGCTGGCCCTCGCGCTCGGGGCGGGACTGCTCATCCGCAGCCTGGTGGAGCTGAACCGGGTGGACCTCGGATTCAACCCGCATGGGGTGCTCACCGCGCAGCTGCAGCTGCCTGCCCCCGACTACCCGCAGAACGCCGACGTCGTTCGGTTCTACCGTGAGCTGGTCGAGCGGGTTCGCGAGTTGCCGGGCGTGGTCGACGCGGGCGCCGCGCGCATTCTCCCGCTCAGCCGATCCATCGGCGACTGGTCGATCACCATCGAGGGCCGCCCGTACGACCCGGTGGTGAACCCCAACGCCGACTTCCAGGCTGTCACGCCCGGCTACTTCTCCGCCATGGGAGTCGCGATTGTGCGCGGCCGGGCCATCTCGGACGCCGACCACGAGAACGCGCCGCTGTCCGCGGTCATCAACGAGACGATGGCCGGGCGCTACTGGCCGGGGGAGGATGCCCTGGGCCGGCGGTTCAGGATGGGCACGGCGGATCAGCCATGGCTCACCATCGTGGGGATTGCGCGCACGGTGCGCCACAACGAGGTGACCGAAGCACCGAGGGCCGAGATGTACGTCCCGCACGCGCAGCTGCCGCGGGAGATCGGCTCGACGCCGCGCGGCATGGCGATCGTCGTGCGGACGAACGGCGATCCGCTGGCGCTGGCGGGGCCGGTGCGGGAGGTGGTGCGCGGGCTCGATCGCAACCTGCCGGTCTCCGATCTGCGGCCCCTCGCCGCAGTGGCGGCCGACGCGCTCGCGCAGCCGCGCTTCACGACGTGGCTCCTCGGCGTGTTCGCGGCGCTGGCGCTCGCGCTGGCCGCGGTCGGCATCTACGGCACCGTCTCGCTGCTCGTGGCCGAGCGCTCTGCCGAGATGGGCATCCGGATGGCGCTCGGCGCCGATCGGGGATCCATCCTCAGGCTGGTGATGGGGCAGGGGCTGGCGCTGGCCGGGACCGGCGTTGGCGTCGGGATGGCAGGAGGCGTGGCTCTCGCGCGGGCGATCGCGAGCCTCGTCTACGGTGTCGGCCCGCTGGATCCGGTCACGTTCGTCGTGGTGCCGGCGCTGCTTGGCGCCGTGGCGGCGCTGGCGTGCCTGGTCCCGGCGCACCGTGCGGCATCGCTCGATCCCGTGCTCACGATTCGTCGAGGCTGACTCGTCACGTTTCGAACAGCGGCGCCAGGACGGGCAGCATTTCCTTCATCAGCTGCACCGGCAGCGCGCTGGTGAAGTCGTAGCGGGCCGCCTCCCCGCCGGGCACGAACGCGACAATCGTGCCGAAGTGGCGGTCCCCGATGGTGAAGGCAAAGGTCGCCGTGCGGTTCACGACGCGCGAGCGCCGCCCGTCCGGGCCGTTGGTGATGAAGCGGTTGTCGCCCGTTCCTGTCTTTCCACCAATCGGGA
>CAZLBU010000002.1:0-20250 GCA_964557815.1 uncultured Bifidobacteriaceae bacterium
GCCCGCCGATTGCCGCTGCGGTGCGGGCCTCCCGCCCGCGACGGACCCGGCAGTTCGGCGAGTTCCCTGGCTCGCGCGAACGCCTCCGACGAGTCGATGCCCAGCTCACGCTGCCGGAGCCCCTCGAGGATCCGCACCTCCACGAGCCGGGCCACCACTGTCGCGGGCGGCGCGGGTGAGGCAGACACCTGCTTCTCGAGGATTGAGGCCGCATCCTGCAGGCACACGTAGCAGCCCTGCCGCACGAGCGCGTCTGCAGTTGAGAGCGCGGCCGTGGTCTCGGCCGATGGCCCCCGTGCCGCGCACCCGGTGGCCGCCGTCACTCCCGCGGCCACCACGGCTGAGGCGAGGGCCGAGCCACCGAGGCGCGATCTCCCAATCACCCAATCACCCAATCACCCAATCACCCAATCGAAATGCCGCAATGCCCCAATTGTCAATCGCACGATGAATCGCTCAATCGCCAATCGGCAATCGCTCAATGGGCGCGCTACACCATCCTCCTCTGCCCGTACCGCGCAAGAATGACGGCCAGCGCGAAGAACAGCCCAGCCCCCGCGAGCTGCCCCCCCAGGCCTTCGTGGTGCAGGAACGCGACCGCGTTGCCGATGGACTGGAACGGCGCCAGCATCTCCGCGCCGTAGAGGATGGCGTAGAGGATGCCGGCCAGCGATCCTCCGGCGATGAGGCCCGAGCTGAAGAGCACGCCGGCGCTGAGATCGGACTCGCGCTTCTCGCCCGTCTTCCGTTCCACCCACCACCGGACCAGCCCGCCCACGAAGATTGGGGCCGTGGTCGCAATGGGAAGATAGGCGCCAACCGCAAACGAGAGCGAGTGCACCCCGCAGAGCTCCAGCGTCACCGCGATGAACACGCCGACGAGGACCAGGCCCCAGGGCAGGTTCTGCGACAGCAGCCCCTTGATGAGCGTGGCCATCAGCGTGGCCTGCGGCGCCGCCACCTCCGCCGAGCCGATGCCGAACACGCGGTGCATGTAGAGCACCGTCATCCCGATGACGAACGACGAGGCGACGACCCCGATGGCCAGCCCCATCTGCTGGTTGAAGGGCGTGGCGCCGACGATGTAGCCCGTCTTGAGGTCCTGCGACGTATTCCCGGCGTTGGCCGCCGCAATGCAGACGATGGCGCCCACCGAGAGGGCGACCGGCCCGTAGACATCGCCCGTCCAGCCGAGGGCCACGAAGATGATGCACGTGATGATCAGCGTCGCGATGGTCATCCCCGAAATCGGGTTCGATGACGAGCCGATGAGGCCGGTGATGCGCGACGAGACCGTGGCGAAGAAGAACCCGAACAGGATGATGAGGACCGACACGAGGAAGTTGCCCTGCGTCGGCAGGCCCGGCATCACCGCGAGGAAGATGGCGAGGGCGAGCGAGCCGGCCAGCACGATCGTGAGCGGCAGGTCACGCTCGGTGCGCAGCTGCGTGCCGTTCGAGGTGGCGCCCAGTCCCTTCAGGCCCTCCTTCGCCGAGGCCACGATGGTCGGCAGCGTGCGCCCGAGGGTGATGAGGCCGGCGGCCAGCACGGCGCCCGCGCCGATGTAGCGGATGTAGGCGCTCCAGATTTGCCCGGGCCCCATCTCCGAGAGCAGGAACGGCTGGCCCGTCGCCGGGTTGCTGGCGAAGTTGGGGTGAATGGGCGGGAACGGCGTCGGAATGGCCGCGCCGAGCAGGGTGAGCAGCGGCAGCAGCACCAGCCACGACAGCACGCCGCCCGCGACCATGGTGCCCGCGATGCGCGGGCCGATCACGTAGCCGACCCCCATGTACTCCGGCGAGATGTCCACGTTGAGCGTGGCGTTGGGGAACTGGCTGGTGCGCGGGGTCGAATAGCCGATCTCGGTCAGGAACAGGTTGAAGATCCACGAGAGCGACTTCCAGACCGCGCCGAAGCCCAGGCCCGCGAAGACCAGGCCGGCCAGCTGGCCGCCGCGCTCGCCCGCCACGAGCACCTCGGCGCAGGCCGTGCCCTCGGGGTAGGGCAGCACGCCGTGCTCCTTCACGATGAGCGCCCGCCGGAGCGGCACCATCATCAGCACGCCCAGGATGCCGCCCGCGAAGGCCAGCATCGTGATCTGCGTGTAGTTGAAGTACCCCGGGCCGTCGGGCAGCAGGAAGATGAGCGCCGGGATGGTGAAGACCACGCCGCCCGCCACCGACTCGCCCGCAGACCCGATCGTCTGGACGATGTTGTTCTCGAGGATGGTGGAGCCGCCCAGGTGCTTCAGCACCGAGATGGCGAGCACGGCGATGGGGATGGAGGCGCTGACGGTGAGGCCCGCGCGCAGGCCCAGATACACGGTGGAGGCGCCGAAAAGCAGCCCGAAGAGCACGCCGATGAAGATGGCTTTGGCCGTGAACTCGGCCATCGACTGGGACGCGGGGACGTAGGGCTGGAAACCTTTCGAGGTATCGGCCATATGGGCGGGGATGATACCAGCATCGGACTTTGCTATCCTGAGGGTCCTTGTGAATTCACCGAACAAGCGCAGGGCGACCTCCGAGCAGGTGTCCGAGCTCACCACGAACCGGCTGTCGGTATACCTCCGGTGCCTCAACCAGCTCGAGGCCTCGGGCGTGGAGACCATCTCGTCCCAGACGCTGGCAGAGCAGTTCCACCTGAACGCGGCCCAGATCCGCAAGGACCTGGCGTACTTCGGCGAGTTCGGTGTTCGCGGGGTCGGTTACTACGTCAAGGATCTGAAGCTGCACCTGCGCCAGATCCTCGGGCTGGACCGGAAGCTGAAGGTGGCCGTGCTCGGCGCGGGCAACCTGGGCCAGGCGCTGGCCGACTATCCCGGCTTCCGCCGCGAGGGCTTCGAGATCGTCGCCATGTTCGACGTCTCGGACGCGAAGATCGGCGATGCCTCGCGGAGCGGCGTGCCCATCCACGACATCCGCGACCTCAGAAAGGTGGCGCGCCGCGAGCACATCGACATCGGCGTCATCGCGGTGCCGGCCGAATCGGCCCAGCCCGTCCTCGACATGGTGGTCGCCGCCGGCGTGAAGGCCATCCTCAACTTCTCTCCCGGCACGCTCCGCGTGCCGCCGGGCGTGAAACTGAAGAGCGTCGACCTCACCGTGTCGCTCGAGAGCCTGTCGTTCTACCTGGCGCAGGGAGGGGAGGATGCGTAAGAGCACGTCGGGAGGGGCACGAACCGCGCCGGGAGAGGCCTCCACGACGGGACGGCGCCCGCGACGGGAATCCGTTGCCGCGCGGCTGTCGCACGTCGGCGCCGACGGCAAGGCACGCATGGTGGACGTGGGCGACAAGGCCGTCACCGCGCGCGAGGCGGTGGCCCGGGGACGCGTCACCATGTCGGCGCTGGCCCGCAAGCTGATTCGCACCGGCGCCGTGAAGAAAGGCGACCCGCTGCAGGCCGCGCGCCTGGCCGGCATCCTCGCCGCCAAGCGCACGAGCGAGCTCATCCCCCTCTGCCACCCGCTGATGCTCTCTCACATCTCGGTGGAGCTGACGCCCACCCGCACGGGCTACGAGATCGAGGCCCGCGTGCGCACCGCGGGGCAGACGGGCGTCGAGATGGAGGCCCTCACCGCCGTCGCCGTCGCCGGCCTCACCATCTACGACATGCTGAAGGCCGTGGACCGGGACATGGTCATCGCCGACGTTCGCCTGGTGGAGAAGCGCGGCGGGAAGAGCGGCGTGTACCGGCGCGGGTCCATTGGTGATTGATGATTGCGCGATCGGGCGATTCAGCCAATGGACGCCGGCGGTGGCTCGATGTGGATCACCGCGTCCTTAATCTCGGGAAAGCGCGCCATCAGCCGGTCCTTCACCACGTGCGACAGGCGGTGGGCCTCGTGCAGCGGCAGGTCTGGGTCCATCCACACGTGCAGGTCGAGGAACACGAAGTCGACGGAGCCGCGCGTGCGGATCTGGTGGCAGCCCAGGACCTCGGGGACCGACTGCACGACCTCGCGGATGTTGCTCTCGTCGATGACGATGCGATCGCCGAGGATGCGCGCGGTGTCCTGGAAGATCTCCCAGCACGCGAGCGCGATGAACCCCGCCACGAGGAACGCGGCGACCGGGTCCAGCCACGGGTACCCCATGCGCACCCCGACCAGCGCCGCGATGACCGCCCCCGACGTGAACAGGTCGCTGCTCGTGTGATGCGCGTCGGCGAGCAGGATCTCGCTCGAGAGCCGGCGGCCGGCGCTGCGCTCGTACCACACCACCGCCACGTTCACCAGGAACGTCGCCCCCATCACCCAGAAGGCCAGCGCCTCGACCTCCGGCGTGGCGCCGCTCTGCAGGCGCTCGACGGCCGCGCCCAGCACCTGCACGAGCACCAGGATCAGGAAGACGAGGATGGCCAGCGACGCCATCGTCTCGAACTTGCGGTGGCCGTAGGGGTGGTCCTCGTCGGGCGGCCTCCGGGCGACGCGCACGCCGAAGATGGCGACAATGTTCGAGGCGCTGTCGGTGAGCGAGTGGTAGCCGTCGGAGAGGATCCCGACCGAGCCGGACGTGTAGCCCAGCACGATCTTCGCGATGGCGACGCCGAGGTTCAGGACGAGGACGCGCCCGAGGACGCGCGAGACCGCGGCATAGCGATCCACGCGGCTAGCCCCACGACTCCCTGGATTGGCCCATGCGGTCCGCTCGGCCGATTCGTGCCGGTTCCGGTCGGATCAGCGGGCTGATGGACGCTCCATTCACGTGACGTGAGGGCTAGAAGATCGTGGCGTTGGGCACCGGCCACCAGCGCAGCTGCACCTTGCCGATGATGTACTTCTTCGGCACGAAGCCCCAGTGGCGGCTGTCGGAGCTGTTGTTGCGGTGGTCGCCCATGACGAAGTAGTAGCCCTCGGGGATGACCTGCGGTCCCCAGTCGTCGTGGCTGCGATACTCGGGGGGTACCTGGTTGTCGGGCACGGGCACGTCGTTCACGTAGACGCGGCCGTCTACCACGCGCACCGTGTCCCCCTCCTCGGCGATGACGCGCTTGACGAACGACTTCTCCGGGTTCAGCGGGTAGTACAGCATGACGATGTCGCCGCGCTGCGGGTCCGCGAGGCGATAGGCCAGCTTGTTGACGATGAGGCGATCCTGGTCGGCCAGCGTCGGCGCCATGCTCTGGCCCTCGACGCGCGCCACCTGGAACCCGAACGTGACGATGAGCGTGGCGTAGACCGCCGCCGACGCCAGGGTCTTCACCCACGCGACGAACTCGTCGCGCCAGACATCCAGGCGCCCGGCAGCGGGCGGGTGGGCGGGGGCCGGGGCCACGGGCACGGGAGCGGCGGGGGCCGGGGTCAGGGGGGCGATGGCCTCGAACCGGAACGGGGCAGGCGTGTCCTCGTCGCCGGGGTCGCCAAAGGCTACCGCTTCAGGTACTCCCGCAGGCGCCGCGTCTGCGTGCGGCTGACCGGGATCTCGGTCGCTTTCGCGTCCTTCATCCTGAGGATGTAGTTCCTGCTGAACCAAGGGACGATCTCCTTGATCTTGTTGATGTTCACGAGATGCGACCGGTGCACCCGCCAGAACACAGCCGGGTCGAGCCGGGCCTGCAACTCGTCGAGGGTCCGGTCGTTCGACGTGCCGGACACCTGCCCAGTCACAATATTAATCGAATCGTCCACGACCGAGGCGAAGATGATGTCGTCGGCCTGGACGAGGATGAACCGTTCGTGGACTTTGACGGCCACCTGGGACGGACGGTTCTGGGTGGCCATCATCCGCACGAGACGGTCGAGCTGGTCAGCCAGCTGGGGCCCGTCCGGCCGCCGGGTTCGCACGCGCTGGATGGCCTCGGCGAGGCGGGAGGCCTCGACGGGCTTCAACAGGTAATCCACCGCGTTGACCTCGAAGGCCTCCACGGCTCGCTGGTCGAAGGCCGTGACGAACACGACCGAGGGCGCGGCGCCGGATTCACGGATTTTCCTTGCCACTTCGAGGCCGGTCAGGCCGGGCATCTGGATGTCCAGGAACGCCAGGTCAGGGTCCAGGCGCGCGATGACCTCTACGCCCTCCAACTGGCCGAGCAGGTAACAGAGCTCGTCCCGCGCCGGCTGCTCGTCGTCGGCGACCACCGCCGTGAGCGCGTGGCCGTTGGCGTGATGGTTGGTCATGACGCCATCTGGTGCGGGGTCGCGGCCAGGGGAATCTCCACCCGGGCCAACGCGCCCTTGCCCGGCACGCCGGTGAGCACCAGCCGGCCCTCCGTGCCGTACAGCACCCGCAGGCGCTCGTTCACGTTGCTCAACCCGATGCCGGCCCGCATGGCCGTCTCGAGCCGCTCCGCCGAGATGCCGAGCCCGTCGTCCTCGACCTCGATGATGGTGGCGTGGCGGTCGCGCCAGGCCCGGATGGTGATGCACCCGGGGCCCACCTTGCGGGACAGGCCGTGCTTGATGGCGTTCTCGACGAGCGGCTGCAGCAGCAGGCTCGGCACGATCACGTCCAGCGTCTCGGGCGCGACGGTCTTGCGGACGCTCAACCGGGGCCCGAACCGCACGACCTCGATGGCGAGGTACTCGTCAACGGCCTCGAGCTCCTCGCGCAGGGTGACGAACTGCTCGTCGGTGCGCATCAGCTTGCGGAGCAGGCCCGAGAGTTTCTGGACGACCATGCGCGCCGTCTCGGGCTGCGAGCGGATGAGCGACGAGACCGAGGCCAGCGTGTTGAAGAGGAAGTGCGGGTTGATCTGGCTCTTGAGCGCCTCCACCTTGGCGGCCAGCAGGAGCTTCTCCTGCTCGTGGAGGCGGTGCTCGATGCGCGCGTTGTTCCAGATCTTGATGGGGATGGACACCGTCAGGACGGTCGCGACATAGACGGCCACGGCCAGCCAGAAGGTGTCGCCGTGCAGGTGGAAGAGCCGGGCCTCGCCGAAGCGCCCGCCGACGCCCTGGCGGACCAGCTCGAGTCCGATGGGCACGAGGAGGAGCAGCACCTGCCAGTTCACTTCCAGGCTCCGGATCATTCGCCACACGTGGCCCGGGAGGCTGAAGAAGACGAACGGCGAGAAGCTCCAGATGTCCTCCTTCGGGCAGGCCTCGCGGAACCCGCCGCCGGCAAAGCCGCAGCCGACCGCGAAGGGCAGCGCGCCGAACTCGCCGGCCACCATCGCGGGCAAGGCCATGCTGGCGCCGACGATGGCGCCGGTGTAGGGGCCGGCGATGAGCCCGGCCAGGAAGGCGCCCTCGAGCGTGAGGTCCGCCGCCTCGTAGTTGAGCAGCAGGCGGGCCGCCACGCCTGTCGTCAACGGCACGATGAGGCCCACCGCGAACACGAGCCGGTCGGGCCAGTTGCGCTGCTCGAAGATGAGGATGTGACGGAACCGCCGGTAGCGGGCGAGCATGGTGGCCAGCGCCGCCATCACCGCCAGCTTGACGATGAGCGTGGTGAGGAGGAACTGCCCGGCGGATAAGAACTTGGGTTCCTGCAACACGGCGGGGTCTTCGGGGGAAATGGTATCATTTTGGGCATGATTCGCCCGCTCGTCGAAGGCTTCGCGCTCACCTTCAAGCACCTCTTCCGGCGCCCGATCACGGTGAACTACCCGGACGTGAAAGTGCCCATGTTCCCGAAGTACCGGGGCAAGCAGGTGCTGATGCGCGACGAGAACGGCCTGGAGAAGTGCGTGGCCTGCGGCCTGTGCGCCGTGGCCTGCCCGGCCGACGCCATCTACCTGGAGGCCGCGGAGAACGATGGGACCGTGATGGCCGGTCCACGGTACGCGTCGGTCTACCAGATTCACAAGACCCGCTGCATCTTCTGCGGCTACTGCGAAGAGGCCTGCCCGGTGTCGGCCATCTTCATGGGCAAGGACTACGAGCTGGCGGTCTACAGCAAGGACGATTTCATCTGGGACAAGACCGAGCTGCTGGTGCCGCCCGCCGAGGGCCAGAGGGCGCCTGTGGCCGAACGCAGATAACGCAGATTGCGCAGATTGCGCAGATTGGGTTGGCCGGCGGCGCATCGCGCCGCCAGTCCGTCGTTTCCGGACCAGGGCCGGCCGCAGGCCGGCCCGCGGCCAACGCTCGATCCGCGCCGCCCAAAATCGCCTCTGATGGACCTCATCTGTATAGTCTGCGTAATCCGCGTAATCTGCGGCTCGAACCCTTCCGCGTGATCTACGAATGAAACCATTCCTCGAGGCCCTCGCCGAGCGCATCCTCGTCTGCGACGGCGCCATGGGCACGATGCTGTACGGCAAGGGCGTCTTCATCAATCGGTGTTTCGAGTCGCTGACGCTCACCGACCCGGACATGGTCCGCGACGTGCATGCGCAGTACCTTCGCGCCGGCGCCGATGTCATCGAGACCAACACGTTCGGCGCGAACCGGATGAAGCTGCGTGCGTTCGGGCTGGGCAACCGCGTGGCCGAGATCAACCAGGCCGCGGCCGCCCTGGCGCGCGCGGCGCGCGATGCGACTCCCAGCGGGCCGAAAGCCTACGTCGCGGGCGCCATCGGGCCGCTCGGCGTGCGGGTCGAGCCCTGGGGCAGGACGGGGGTGGACGAAGCGGAAGCCATCTTCCGCGAACAGGCCGAGGCCCTGGCCGCGGGCGGCGTGGACCTCTTCATGCTGGAAACCTTCCGCGACCTGAACGAGATGGGCGCGGCCATCGCGGCAGTCCGCGCCGTGTCGAACCTCCCGATCGTCGCGCAGATGACGACCGAGGAAGACGGCAACAGCCTCGATGGGATGCCCCCGGAGCAGTTTGCGCCCGACCTGGTCGCCCGGGGCGCGAGCGTCGTGGGCCTGAACTGCAGCGTGGGCCCGGCGCCGATGCTCGAGACCGTGGAACGGATGGCCGCCGTCGTCTCGACGCCGCTCTCCGCGCAGCCCAACGCGGGCAAGCCGCGCGACATCGAGGGGCGCAACCTCTATCTGTGCTCGCCCGACTACATGGCGTCCTACGCGCGGCGCTTCGTCAGCGCCGGCGTGCGCCTGGTGGGTGGCTGTTGTGGCACGACACCCGAGCACGTCCGGCAGATGGCCCAGGCCGTGAAGGCCATGGCACCGGGCCTGGCGCGCCGCGAGGCGGGCGTCCCGTCGGCCCGGACACCCATCGCCAGCCAGCCGCACGCACAAGCGCCCGCGCCACGCGCCGAGAAGTCGGCGTTCGCGCGGAAGCTCGTCGAGGGCCGCTTCGTCACGATTGTCGAGGTGCCGCCGCCGCGAGGGTACGATCCCGCCGAGGCGGTCGAGGCCGCACGTCGGCTCCACGCAAGGGGCGTCGATGTCGTGACCGTGCCGGACGGTCCGCGGAGCGGCGCGCGGCTGAGCGCGCTGTCGCTGGCCGTGCTCGTGGCGGGGGAGGGCATCGAGCCGCTGCTGCAGTACTCCTGCCGCGACCGGAACCTCCTCGGCATCCAGTCGGATCTGCTGGGCGCGCACGCCCTGGGCCTGCGCAACATCCTCGGCATCACGGGCGACGTGCGGACGCTGGGCGACATCCCGGACGCGACCGCGGTCTTCGACATCGACTCGATCGGGCTGACCAACGTCATCACGCGCCTCAACCACGGGCTCGACATCGGGGGACAGCCCATTGGCCCGCCGACCCGCTTCCACGCCGGGGTAATGGCCAATCCCGCGCGGGACCTGGACCAGGAGCTGAAGCGGCTCCACTACAAGGTGGAGGCCGGCGCCGAGTTCGTGATCACGCGGCCCGTCTTCGATGTGGCGGGGTTCGAGCGCTTCCTGAAAGGGGTCGAGGGCTTCCGCGTCCCCATCATCGTGGGCGTGTGGCCGTTCGACAACGCCCTGCACGCCGAGTTCATGGCCAACGAGGTGCCGGGGGTGACGGTGCCCGACGCCCTCGTACAACGCATGCGCCAGGCGGACAGCGCCGAGGCGGCCGCCGCCGAGGGGGTGGCCATCGCCCGCGAACTGCTGGCCGCCCTTCGCCCCATGGCCCAGGGAGCCCAGATTTTCACCCTGTCGGGGCGAGTGGAGCGCGCCTTCGAGGTCCTGGGATGACCCCGGAACCTTCGTGCAGGTCCCTCGTCACAGTTCTGATATAGTCCAGACGGCCGCGGAGGGCTCATAGCCTTGTTCGAACCACACAGCTCGGGACCCGACCACGACTTCGTGCCGACCGGCGAGGCCGCCGCCCCGGCCCTGTCGGTGACAGCCGTGGAGAACGCGTTCGTCGAGCGCGTCTACCAGAAGCTGGCCGGCGTCTACGACTACACATTCGGCCCCACGCTGCACCCGGGCCGGCTGGAAGCCATCGAGAAGATGCGCATCCGTCCGGGCGATGCGGTCCTCGAGGTGGGCGTCGGCACCGGCATCAACCTGTCGCTCTATCCCCCCGCCTGCACGGTCACCGGCATCGACCTGTCGTCGAAGATGCTGGAGAAGGCCGAGAAGCGCATCCTGCTGAAGGGGCTCTCGCACTGCCGGGTGATGGAGATGAACGCCGAGAAGCTGGCGTTCCCGGACGATTCGTTCGACGTGGTCTACGCACCCTATGTCATCAGCGTGGTGCCAGACCCGGTGAAGGTGGCGCGCGAGATGTACCGGGTGTGCCGCCCGGGAGGCCGCGTGGTCATCCTGAATCACTTCAAGAGCACCAACCCGATCATGTCGCGGATCGAGCGGGCTATTTCGCCCATGACCGTGCACATCGGCTTCAAGGCCGATCTGGACCTCGATGGCTTCCTGGCCCAGGCGAACCTGAAGCCCATTTCCATCGAGAAGGTGAACGTCCCGAAGATGTGGACGCTGGTCACCTGCGCGAAGACCGCCTGACCACCTCGGGGCGCGTCCCACGCCCCTTCCACGCCTTGACCGGCCCCGGCCCCGGGGCTATCGTCGCGAGACCCGTGATATCCAAGACCCGTTCTCCGATCCTGGCCGTTGTCGCGGCCCTGGCCATCCTGGCTGGCGCCACCGGGCGGCCCGCTGCCTCCGCCGACGTCCTCGTCGAGAAGAACGTCCCGGCGCGCATGCGTGACGGCGTCGTCCTGCGCGCGGACGTCTACCGGCCGTCGGCGCCGGGCAGCTACCCGGTGCTGCTGCAGCGGACGCCCTATTCCAAGAGCGACAGCGCCTCCCCGAAGCGTTTCACGGCCCTGGCGGCTCGCGGCTTCATCGTCGTCGTGCAGGACACGAGGGGCCGCTACACGTCGGACGGCGTGGCCGTGCCGCACGACGAGGCGGACGACGGCTTCGACACGGTCCAGTGGGCGGCGTCGCTGCCGGGGTCGAACGGCAAGGTCGGGATGTTCGGCGGCAGTTATCTCGCGACGACCCAGTTGCAGGCCGCCACCCGCCAGCCTCCCGCGCTGGCGGCGCTCTTCCCGGCCTCGTCCTATGCGAGCCGGCACGAGATGGTGTTCCAGGGCGGGGCGTTCTACCTGAGCGACGGCCTGTCGTGGAACCTGGGCCAGGCAGTGGACGTGCGGCGCCGCGTGCTGACACCGGAGGTGGACCGCGATGGCCCGATAGGCCTGGACGCGGCCCAGCGGAAGCTGCTGGGCTCGACGTGGTACTGGCATCTGCCGCTGAAGTCGATGAACGAGCTGGACATCCGGCGGTTCGCGCCGGGCTATTTCCAGATGCTCGATCACCCGGACTTCGGCCCGTTCTGGTCGCCGGGGGACATCCGTTCGCAGCACCACCGGTTCCAGGCGCCAGCCTTCCACCTGACCGGGTGGTACGACACGCTGCTGACGGGCACGCTCGCCAACTTTACCGGCCTCAGGGCGCATGCCGCCACCGACACGGCGCGGCGCTACCAGCGGCTCATCGTCGGTCCCTGGACGCACGCGCGCCCGAGCGCCTCGAGCACGAAGATCGGCGAGGTGGACTTCGGGCCGGACGCCGGCTTCGATTCGGAAGAGCTGACCGTCCGCTGGTTCGACCACTGGCTGAAGGGCGGCGACCGGTCGGTCGTCGAGACGGCGCCGGTGCGGATCTTCGTGATGGGTGAGAACCGCTGGCGCGACGAGCAGGAGTGGCCGCTCGCCCGCGCGCGGCAGACCGCCTACTACCTCAGGAGCGGCGGACGCGCCAACACGCTCGCCGGGGATGGTGTGCTCGACGTGGCGGCGCCGGGCGCCACCGAGCCGTCGGACAAGTACGTGTACGACCCGGCCAACCCGGTGCCGACCGGGGCAAGCGGCGGATACTCGCGTACCCCGGCGGATCAGCGCGTGGTGGAGCAGCGGGACGACGTGCTCGTTTACACATCGGCGCCGCTCGATCGCGATCTCGAGGTGACCGGGCCGCTGGCGCTCACGCTCTGGGTGTCGTCGAGCGCGCGCGATACGGACTTCACCGGCAAGCTCGTGGACGTGTTTCCCGATGGCACGGCGCGGGCGCTGGCCGACGGGATCCTGCGCGCGCGCTATCGGCACGGGACGACGCGCCAGACCTTGCTGGTGCCGGGCGAGCCGGCCGAGATCACCATCGATCTCGGGGCGACGTCGAACCTGTTCCGCGCCGGGCACCGCATCCGCCTGGAGGTGTCGAGCAGCAACTTCCCGCGATTCGATCGCAATCCCAATACGGGCGGCGTGTTCGGCGAGGACGCCGAGGTGCGCAAGGCGGAGCAGGCGATCCTGCACGACGCCGCCCACCCATCGCGGCTGATCCTGCCGGTCGTGCCGCGCGAAGCGGCGCCCAGCGCGGCGCCTGCGCCGGCGGCGGCCGCGGGTGCTGGAGCCGCCACGACCGCGGCCCGGATGCAGTCCGGTCCGTCGTTTCTCGTCACCAACGCGCGACTCATCGACGGCACCGGGGCGCCCGCCCGTCCGGCGTCGGTCCGCGTGGTGGGGGGCCGCATCGCGGATATCGGGAGCCTCCCGCCCGCTCCAGGCGAGCGGGTCATCTCCGCCGCTGGGCTGGTGCTGGCGCCGGGGTTCATCGACCCGCACAACCATTCCACGGAGGGCCTGCTCACCGAGCCGGATGCCACGAGCCAGGTCTCGCAGGGCATTACCACGCTGGTCGTGGGACAGGACGGCAGCTCGCCCTGGCCCATCAAGGACTACCTGGACAAGCTGCGCGCCTCGCCGCCCACGGTGAACGTGCTGACCGCGGTGGGGCATGCCACCGTGCGGCAGCTCGTGATGGGCGAGGACTACAAGCGCGCGGCGCGCCCGGACGAAGTGGCGAAGATGGAAGCGCTCGTGGCGCAGGGCATGCGAGAGGGTGCCGTGGCGCTGTCGAGCGGCCTCGAGTACGAGGTGGGCAGCTATTCGACGACCGACGAGGTCGTCGCGCTGGCGCGGGTTGCCGGCCGCGAGGGCGGCTTCTACATCTCGCACACGCGCGACGAGGCCGACAAGTCGTTCGACGCGATGCGCGAGGTCATCACGATTGGCGAGCGCGCGAAGCTGCCCGTGCAGAACACCCATATCAAGCTGGGCACGGTCGGCGTCTGGCACAAGGCGGACGAGGCGCTCCGGCTGTTCGACCAGGCACGGGCGCGCGGCGTGGACGTGACGGCGGACGTGTACCCGTACGAGGCGTGGTCGTCCACGATCACCGTGCTCATTCCCAGCAAGCGCTACGACGACCCCGAGGCCGTCACGCAGGGCCTGAACGACGTGGGCGGCGCCGCGAACGTCCTCATCACCCGGCACGCCGCGCATCCGGAGTACGAGTTCAAGACGCTGGCCGCTGTGGCGAAGAGCCAGGGGATCACGCCCGTCGACCTCTTCATCCGGATTGTGAAGGGCGGCGGTGCGTCGGTCGTGGTCACGGCGATGGTGGACGACGACATCAGGGCGTTCGTGCGGTGGCCCCACTCGATGTTCTCGAGCGACGGGGGCATCGGGGTGCGCCATCCGCGCGGCGCAGGCTCCTATCCGCGCGTGCTGGGGCGGTTCGTGCGGGAGCGCAAGTGGCTCCCGCTCGAGCAGGCGATCCGGAAGATGACGTCGATGCCTGCGGCGCGCCTCTCACTGGCGGACCGCGGCACCATCCGCGTCGGCGCGTGGGCCGATCTCGTGCTCTTCGACCCTGACACGGTGATCGATCGGAGCACCTTCAGCGATCCGTTCACGCTGGCCACGGGCATCCGCAAGGTGTGGGTGAACGGCGAGCTCGTGTGGGACGAGCCGACGGTCACTGGCGCGCGCCCGGGGCGGGCCCTCGCCGGGGGGCAAGGCAGAAGGTAGAAGGCAGAAGGCAGAAGGCAGAAGGCAGAAGGTTTGTCACCTTTGTGCCTTTCGCCTTTTGCCTTCTGCCTTTCTCTCACGTCCTCGCCGCTCCGAAGGGAGCCTCGAGTGACGGGCTCTGCGGCGTCATCAGCTCCGCGCCGTTCTCCGTGATCACCATGTCGTCCTCGAGGCGCACGCCGAACTCGCCCGGGATGTAGATGCCGGGCTCGTCGCTGAACGTCATGCCGGGGGCGAGGGGCAGGGTGTTGCCCCGCACGAGGTACGGCCATTCGTGCCCGTCCATGCCCATGCCGTGCCCCACGCGGTGCGTGAAGAACTTGTAGTCGGGCCCGTAGCCGGCGTCCACGATCACCTTGCGCGCGGCGGCGTCCACGGCCTCGCAGGGCACGCCGGGGCGCGCGGCCCTGAGCGCCGCGGTCTGGGCCTGGTATTCGATGTCGAACACCTGCTTCATCTTGTCGGTGGGGGCGCCGAGGACGAAGGTGCGGCTGATGTCCGAGACGTACCCCTCGACGCTGCAGCCGCCATCGATGAGGATGATGGTGCCCTCGCGGATGACCTGCGGCTGGATCGAGCCGTGCGGCAGCGCGGAGAACTCCGCCGTCTGCACGCTGGCGCTGCCCGGATAGCCCAGCTTGTCGTGGGCCGCGGAGATGAGCCCTGCGAAGTCGCGCTGCGTCATGCCCTCCTTCAGCCCCTTCCACGCGGCCTCGTACGCCTTGAGGGTCACGGCCGACGCGATGCGCATGAGGGCGAGCTCGTGGGCATCCTTGACGATGCGGCACCCGGCGGTGACCGGGGTGCCGCTGACCAGCGCCAGTCTGGGCGCCGCCTGCGCGAGCCCGTCCACGAAGACGTGGCGCACGGTCTCCTCGATGCCGACGCGGCCGGTGGCGATGCCGCGATCGCGGAGCCCCTGGGCGAGTCGCTCGTAGGGGCTCTCGTGCTCCTCCCAGGTCAGGACGTCCGCCGTCCCGGTGAACGGGCTCGTCGCGAACTGCTCGCGGGCGCGGTCCTCTTCGAAGGCGGGGCAGACAACGAAGGGCTCGCCGGCCCGCGGGATGACGAGGGAGAAGAGCCGCTCGCTGAGCCCCCAGCGGATGCCGCTGAAGTAGACGAGCGACGTGCCTCCGGTGAGCATCAGCGCGTCGAGCCTGTGCTCGGCCATCAGGCGCCGGGCCTTCTCGACGCGCCCGCGCCGCTCGTCCGCGCCGATGGGGACGGCCTGGCCCCGCATCGACGTGAGCGCGGCGATCGAGGGCGGCTCGGAGACGGCGGGCTGAGCGGCGGCGCTCGACGACGCCTCGGCGCCCGGCGCGGGCGCTGCACAGGCCGAGGCCAGCGAGGCACCGGCGGCGAGGGAGCCAATCTTCACGAACGAGCGGCGGTTCACCATAAGCCCTTCATCATACTCAGGATGCGCGCGGCCGCGACCTCCGCGCCGTCCACGGGCGCGTGCTCGGGCGGTGGCGGCAGTGCCATCAGGTGGTCCAGGTACGGACGCCAGTTTGCGGCGAAGAGGTCGCCGTGGCCGATGTGGGCGGCGCGCAGGTAGCGGGGCATGCCGGCCACCAGCACCTCGTACTCGGCGAAGTGCCCCCGTGATGTGTAGAGGATTGCGGTCTCATTGGCCACGCACTCGGCGATGATACCGTAGCCGGGCTTGGTCACCACCAGGTCGACGGCCCGGACGATGTCCTCGTAGCGATAGCCGCTGGCGTACATCGCGGGCTCGTCCAGCGGGATGAGGCTGCCCACCGGGCCGGTGTGCCCGAGCGTGGCGCCGCGGAAGGGCGTGGTGGCGGTCATCAGGATGCGGTAGCCCTCGAGGCGCGAGAGCGCTTCCACGTCGAGCCCGTCCACGCCGTAGCCGCCGAACGAGACGAGCGCGAGGCGCTCGTTCGCGGGCAGCGCGAAGGCACGGCGCACCTCCGCGGAATCGCGACGTGACCGTCGCGCGATGAACGGCAGGTCCTCGATGCGCGAGAAGGTCTCGAAACCACCCCAGAGCGGGAGGCGAAGCGCCAGATCGGCCGTCGCGTAGATCTCGCCGAGACGGCGCGCCACGCCGGCCCCGCCAGGGTAGGCTGCATAGATCCAGTCCCACGTGAAGTTGCCCAGGGCCACGGCCGGCACGCCGGCGGCCCGGGCTGCGGCGATGCCGAGCGGCGGGATGTCGGCGACGACCAGGCGCGTGTCGAGGGCGCGGAGCGCCTGTGCCTCGGCCGCGACGCGCGCGGGCATGTCCTGCAGGAACCGCGCGGCGCGTTTCACCGTCTCCAGTTCATCAAGACGGAGGCTGTCGATCTGCACGGCGCCGGTGTCGCATTCCACCGGGACGAGCTCGACGCGCGGGTGCGCGGTGCGGGCGAACAGCCAGGGGGCCGCCGTGGATCGCACGACGATCCGGAGGCCAGGCGCCCGCGCGGCGACCGTGTTCAGCAGCTCGATGGACCGGGAGGCGTGGCCGAAGCCGTGTCCGGAGATGTAGCAGGCGAGGGTCACGCGGGTCTGGGCAGATGGAACGGGCGTTCGGTATCGAAGGGACGAGATTCGCTCGTCCCTGTGATCGGAATGCCCAGCCGTAATCGTATACTGCCCAATCGGTAAGATAGCGAACGGTCTCACAAGGGACGGGATCCTCTTTCGAACGGTCCCCGCCGAACGGTGCAAGAGGCAAGAGGGAGGGTGTATGAACGCGACGCGTCGCGTGTGTCTTGGCTTGATGATGGTGATGGTGCTCGCCTCCGCAGGGTGGGCGCAGCAGACAGGGGCGCTGTCCGGCACGGTCCGGGACGCCCAGGGCGGCGTGCTGCCCGGCGTCAGCGTCACGGTGACGGGCGGCACGACCGCGGCCCGCACGGCGGTGACCAACGAGATGGGCGCCTACACGCTCTCGGGCCTGCCGCCGGGGAGCTACGCCGTGGCCTTTGAACTGGCCGGCTTCGGTGCGCAGAAGCGCGAAAGCGTGGAAGTGCAGGTGAACCGCACCACGCGCGTGGACGTGGAGCTCAGCGTGGGCGCGCTGCAGGAGACGGTGACCGTGAGCGGCGCCTCGCCGGTCGTGGACGTCAGCTCCACGACGACGCAGACCAACATCACGAAGGACCTGTACGAGTCCATCCCCACGGGGCGCAATCCCTGGGTGATGGCCGGTCTCGTCCCGGGCGTCGTGACGGGCCGTCTGGACGTGGGCGGCACCGAGGGCATGCAGCAGTACAACCTCGAGGCGTTCGGCTCGGCGGACAGCCAGAAGTCGTTCAGCATCGACGGCCTGAAGACCAACTGGCCGGGCGGCGGCGGCGGCTCGACGATGCAGTACTACGGCTTCGAGATGTACGAGGAATACAACATGCAGACGGCGTCGGGCACTGCGGAGAGCGATGTCAGCGGCGTCTACATGAACATGGTCACCAAGTCGGGCGGCAACCGCTTCACGAGCGACCACAACTTCTACTTCATGAACGACGCCCTGCAGGGCGACAACGTGGACGACGAGCTGCGTCGGCGCCTGGGCCTGGCCACGGGCGCGCAGACGGGCGCGGCCGGCAACCCGATCGACATCTCGTACGACTGGAGCTCCACGCTGGGCGGTCCGATTGTGCAGGACAAAGCCTGGTTCTTCGGCGCCTGGCGCCTGTGGCGGCTGGACCAGCTGCAGATCGGCGCGCGCAACGCCGACGGCTCCCAGGCCATCGACGACAACGACATCAAGAACATGATGGGCAAGGCCACGTGGCAGACGACGCCCAGCATGCGCACGTCGATCATGTTCAACCGCAACCTCAAGAACCGCTATCACCGCCGCGACTCGCCGTACCTGTTCGTCGAAGATCGAGCGACGGTGCTGCAGGATCAGCCGGCCCAGAACTTCGTGGCGCAGTACAACCACGTGCTCGGGAAGAGCGTCGTGGTGGACGCGCGTGTGGGCAGCATGTGGGGGACGTTCCCCAGCCGCTACCAGTCCGAGGTGGGCCCGGGCGACATCGCGCTGCGCGACGTGCAGACCTTCCAGCGGTTCAACGCGGCCGAGATCCAGTCGCTCAACCCCAACTACCGCATCCAGGCCAACGGCACGGTCAGCTACTTCGTGCCGAGCTTCGCGGGCGGCAGCCACGACTTCAAGGCCGGCATGCAGCTGTCCTGGGAGAAGATGGAGTACGAGCGCATCCGGAACGGCGACATCCTCCTCGAGATGCGGGACGGCGCGCCCTTCCAGGCCAACATCGCCAACACGCCCATCAACTCGGACCATCGCCTCGAGACGTGGGGCGCCTTCCTGCAGGATCGCTGGACGCTGGGCCGCGCCACCATCAACGTCGGCGTCCGCATGGACGGCACGGCCGGCTACCTGCCGGCCCAGTCCAGCCCGGCAGGCACCTACGTGGGCGAGCGCTCGTTCCCGAAGATCGACGTCTACGACTACTCGTTCAACATCATGCCGCGCGTCGGCATTTCGTACGACCTTTTCGGCAACGGACGGACAGCCCTCAAGGCGTACTACGGCCGCTTCTACAACCAGTTCGGCTCGGACATCCTGGAGGCGTCGAACCGGAACGCGCTGGCCACGCTGAACGTGGCCTGGACGGACCGTGACGGCGACCGTCAGCTGGACGCCGGCGAGCTCGGGGCCATTCCGACCTTCGGTGCGGGCCTCTTCCCGACCGTCGACCCCGACTCGAAGCGCCCCTACAGCGACGAGATCAACGCCGGGGTCGAGCATCAGCTGATGTCGAACCTGGCCGTGGGCGTCAGCTACCATCGCCGCCAGCACCGGAACGGCCTGGGTATCGTGGACCGCGCGCGGCCCGCCAGTGCCTACACCCCCGAGGTCCGCTCGTTCACCGATGCCGACGGCTCGGCGAAGAGCATCACCATCTACCGGCTGCAGCCGCAGTTCGGCGCCTTGCGCGACCGCGTGATTACCAACGTGGATGTCCTGCAGAGCGACTACGATGGCGTGCAGTTCGATGTGCAGAAGCGCATGTCGAACCGCTGGCAGATGCTGGCCGGCCTCTCGCTCCAGAAGCACAAGGGCTTCGACCACGGCGGGACGTTCACGAACCCCGGCACCACCACGGACTTCAACAACCCGAACTACATCCTGAACCGCGACGACGGCTCGGTGTTCACCGAGCTGCCGTGGACCTTCACCCTGTCGGGCACCTACGTGCTGCCCCTCTGGGACATCACCACCTCGGCGAAGTACACGGCCCGCGACGGCGACCCGCTGAACCGCACGCTCGTCTTCTCGTTCCCCAACCCGACGACGTCGCAGCCGAGCGAGACCATCCGCGTGCAGCAGCGCGGCGAGGACCGCACGGAGACCGTGAACAAGTTCGTGGACATCCGGTTCGCCAAGCGCTTCCAGGTGAACCGGGCCAACATCGAGGCCACGATCGACCTGTTCAACCTGCTCAACGCCAACCACGTGCTGGGGCAGAACGAGGGCATCGGCGCCACCTGGTCGCGCCCGAACCGCATCCTGACGCCGCGCATCATCCGCTTCGGCGTGACGGCACGGTTCTAGTCAGGTCTTGGGGCTTGGGGCTTGGGGCTTGGGTCTTGGGTCTTGGGTCCTGGGGGGCGCCCCGGGACTCAAGGCTCAGGACCCACGGCCAAGTCCCAAGTCCCAAGTCCCAAGTCCCAAGCCCCAAGACCCAAGCCCCAAGACCCAAGTCCCAAGCCCCAAGACCCTGCTAAGATCGGCGCGTGGCCCTCGACGAACGCGCCTTCTTCACCGAGAAACCCGAGCAGCGGCCCGGCCGCTTCACCTGCCCGCGCTGCCGCCGCACCAACGACTACCAGGTCCGCTGGGTCCGCCGTACCAAGAAAGCCAGCCTACCCGGCGGTGCCGGCGACGCCGACCGCGCCCGCTTCGCCAAGCTGCGCGACCACCTGCTGCGGCTCGACGACGAGGTGGTGTGCAAGACGTGCGGCAAGAAGTTCGAAATCCCGTCGCACCACTCGCTGCTCTTCGTGGACCAGCTGGAGGGGCTGCCGAAGGACGAGGAGCTGGACGCCGAAATCGCCGCCGCCGAGAGCCAGCCCGCCCCGGCGCCCGACCGCTCGAAGCTGCCCGCGCGCTTCACCCGCCCGTCGAGGGGCTGGAAGGGCTA
>CAZLBU010000002.1:20260-31286 GCA_964557815.1 uncultured Bifidobacteriaceae bacterium
CTAGTGAATCGCGCCCATTGGTGATTGCCGATTGGTGATTGAGCGATTCATCGGGCGATTGCGGTTGGGTCATTGGGCATTGGATTTGGTGATTGAGCGATTGATGTGATTGGGGCATTCCTCGTCGTCGAGTGAGAGGCCTCGCCGGTGGCGCCGTCGCCAATCGGCAATTCGTCCAATCGCCAATCGTCAATCGTCAATCCAATGCCCAATGCGCCACTCGTCACTCGCCCAATGAATCGCCCGATCACCAATCGGCAATCACCAATGGGCACGCGCCCCACCCCGGCTCACCAGATGCCTGGTACCAGCCTCCACCGCACCCTCCGCTGGTAGTCCACGTAAGCCTGCCCGAACTCCGCACGCAGGCCCCGTTCCTCGAGCGGGATGGCCAGCACCAGGTACAGCGTGCTGAGGCCGGCGAACAGCAGGCGGCCGTTCGTCATGGCCGGCGCGCCGAAGACGAAGAGGACCCACCCGAAGTAGATGGGATGGCGGAGCCATCGATAGGGGCCGCCCACTTCCAACGCCGATGGGGCCGCAGAGGCCGCAGGGGCCGCAGATGGCGCAGATGACGCAGATACCGCCCAAGCCGCAGATGGGGCAGAGGCCGGTTCGGCCGGCCCGGCGGACGATGACGCATCGGTCGTCTCGACGGGCTTGACGCCGGCGAGCTCCCAGATGTCGATGCGTGAAGCGCTCTTCAGCGTGAGCGCGATGCCGGCGAGTTGGAGGGCGTGGAGAATCCAGCGCAAGAAGCCCGTTGCCTCCCACGCGATGCCGGGGAGGGGCTGCCAGAGCCAGCAGACGGTGATGAGGAGCAGGCTGGCTATCCAGACGTAGGCGACGCGCTCGGCCTCGGGCGGCAGCAGGCGCTTCACCACGGCCTTCACGCTGGCCCTGGCGAAGAGGGAGTGGTGGAGCGCGAACACCGTGAAGAGGGCGACGTTGATGGCCAGGGCGACCGGCACCCGGTCCGCGTGGACGGCGACCGGCTGGCCGAGCAGGACGAGGTGGAACCAGGCGAAGTACACGAGCGAGGCGAGGAAGAGCCCGGCTCCCGCCCACGTGACCGCGCGCATGCGCTTAGTATAGGGGCCATGCGGCCACGCATCGCGATCACGGGCATCGGCGTCGTATCGGCGTTCGGCGCCGGCCGCGAGACGTTCTGGTCGTCGATCAGCCGCGGCGAGAGCGGCACGCGCGGCATCACCGAGTTCGACGCGTCCAGCTACCCCTGCCGGGTCGCCGCGTCGGTGCCGCCGCTCGAAGGCGAGCCCGAGCCGCTGGAGGGCGAGGGCATCGCGAGTGTCTCGCGCGCGGATCCGAAGCGCTACTCGCGCGCGGCGCTCTTCGGCGTCCGGGCGGCGCGCGAGGCCTGGAACGACGCCGGCTTGCGGTTCGGCGAGGCGCGCGCCGGCGTCATCATCGGGTCCGGGGGCGGCGGCATCGACGTCGGAGAGCGCCAGTACGAGGAGTTCTTCACCCACGGCGGCCGGCAGGTCACGCCCTACGCCATTGCCGTGGGCATCTGCGGCATGGTGTCGAGCGAGATCTCCATCGCGCTCGGGCTCCGCGGCATCAGCCACGTGCTGTCCACCGGCTGCACCAGCTCCACAGACGCGATCGGCTACGCGCGCCTGCTGCTGATGCTCGACGAGTACGACGTCCTGCTCTCGGGCGGCACGGACGGGTGCGTGCTGCCGGGCATGATCTTCGGCTTCTCGCGCATGCGCGCCGTCTCGACCCACTACAACGACCGGCCCGCCGAGGCCTCGCGGCCGTTCGACCGCGGCCGCGACGGCTTCGTGCTGGGCGAGGGGGCGTGGATGATGACGCTCGAGCGCGAGGACCGGGCCCGCGCACGCGGCGCGCGCATCTATGCCTGCGTGGAGGGCTACGCGTCCACCTGCGACGCCTACCACCGCGTCCAGATGGACCCCGACGGCACCGAAATCGTGCGCTGCATCCGCGGCGCCCTGGATCAGGCCGGCCGCGCCCCCGAGGAGATTGGCTATGTCAACTATCACGGCACGTCCACGCAGTTGAACGACGCCATCGAGTCGCGGTGCACACGCGAGGCGCTCGGAGAGGCCGCCGAGCGAGTGCCCGGCTCCTCCACCAAGTCGATGATCGGCCATCCGCAGGGCGCCAGCGGTGCGGCCGGCGTGGTGACCGCCGCGCTGGCGCTCTCGCGCGGCTTCCTGCCGCCCACCATCAACCTGCGCGATCCGGATCCCGCGTGCGACATGGACTTCATCCCGAACGAAGGCCGGGCCGCTCAAGCCGGGGCGGCACTCTGCAACTGCCTCGGCTTCGGCTCCAAGAACTCGGCGCTGGTGCTCGGCGCCGCCGACGCGCGAGCATGAGCGCGGGCCGCGAGCCAGCCATGGACGATGTGGTGATTGCGGGGGGCGGGCCGGCGGGGGCGCTGGCCGCCTGCCTGCTGGCACGCCGCGGCGCCCGGGTCACGCTCTTCGAGCGCGCCCGCCTCCCGCGCGCGAAGCTGTGCGGCGACACCCTCAACCCTGGCGCGACGGCTCTGCTCGCGCGGCATTTCGACATCGAGCCGCTTCGCCAGAGTGGGCGCCGGCTCGACGGGATGGTCCTCACCGGGCCGGGTGGGGTGTGCGTGACGGGGGCGTACGGGCATGAAGGGCCCGGCCTGGCCATCACCCGCGACGTGCTCGACGCCTGGCTCGTCGGACAAGCCGTGCGTGCCGGCGCCAACCTGGTCGAGGAGACCGCCGCCGTCGGCCCGCTGCCGGGCACGGTGCCGGGCAGCGTAGGTGGCGTGGTGACGCGGCGCCGGGGCGGGCGAACCGCGACGACGCCGGCCAGGCTGGCCATCGCCGCCGATGGAGGGCGGTCGCGGCTCGCGCAGGCGACGGCGCTCGCGCGCGCACCGCGCCGTCCTCGACGGTGGGCGATCGGGGCGTACTTCGAAGGAGTGGAGGGGCTGACGAGCATGGGTGAGATGCACGTTCGCCGGGGCTACTACCTCGGCGTGTCGCCCACCCCTGGCGGACGCGCGAACGCGTGCCTCGTGCGCGAGTTCCTGCCAGGCGATGGAGCCTGGTCGACACCGGAGCGGCTGCTGCGCGAGGCGATTGATGCCGACGGGGTCCTCGCGCCGCGATTCCGGCGCGCTCGCATCGTCACACGGGCCCAGGTGCTCGGGCCCCTGGCCGTCGAAGCACCCCGGCCGGCTTGCCCCGGGCTCTGGCTCGTTGGCGACGCTGCGGGGTTCATCGATCCAATGACGGGCGATGGCATTCACCAGGCCCTGAAGGGGGCGGAGGTCGTTGCGGCCACTGCCGCCGCCCTGATGGACGGCGGGCTCGACGCCTCGGAGGCGCACGTCGTGTACGCACGGGCGCTGGACCATCGCCTGGGCCCGAAACGTCGTTTCAACCGCGTGCTCCGGCGGTTGGTGGCATCGCCACGCGCCGTGGCGGCGGCAGCGCGCCTCGCGCGCGTCGCGCCGGCCGCGTTCGGCCTGGTCATCCGGCACGCGGGTGACTGCCGGGATGTCGGGCGGGGCGCGCCCGGCCGCGCCGACGCGGAGGTGTGCCGATGACCCTGGCGCCCGGACCCGCAGTCGCGCTCGTGACGCTGGCAGCGGTCCTCATCATGATGGGCGGCGAGGCGCTGCTCTCGTGCGTCAACGAGCAGGCGCTCCGGCGCCGCGGCGCGGTCGAGCCTCCGGGCGATGTCTATCGAACGATGCAGTGGGCCTATCCGGCGTTATTCCTGGCGATGGCCACGGAGGGCGCGCTCCGGGGGCCGTCGCCGCGCGACGTGCTGATGGCGGGCCTCGCCGTGTTCGGCGCCGCCAAGGCGTTGAAGCTCTGGGCCATCACGTCTCTCGGCGACCGCTGGTCGTTCCGCGTCCTCGTGCTTCCCGGTGTTCCGCTGGTCGAGAGCGGACCCTACCGCTGGATGCGCCACCCCAACTACCTGGCCGTGGCGGGCGAGATCCTCGGGTTCGCGCTGACGGTGGGGGCGCCCATCACGGGTGTGGTGGCCCTGGTTGGGTTCGGGGCGCTCATGCGCCGGCGGATGAGCGTAGAGGAGCGGGCGTTGGACGCGGGGGTGAGGGGTAAGGAGTAGGAAGGCAGAAGGCAAAAGGCAAAAGGCAAAAGGCAAAAGGCAGAGGGCAGAAGACAAAGGCAAGGGGCAAGAGGCAGAAGTTGCTACGGCCGGGGCGGCGGGTGACATCACGTGACACCGGGCTAACCCCTGTCCACGGTATACTTTCCGGCACTTCGCCCATGACGAGGATGGTCCCCGCGGTACTCCTGGCGTCGGTGCTCGCGTTCGCGCTTGTCGCGGCCTCGGAGCCGGGCACGACAGCCCCGCCTCCGCCCCGCCAGCCGGCCATGGCTGCGCCGCGTCCGGCTCCGCCCGTCACTCCCGTTTCGTCCCGGTCCACGTCCTCGCAGACACCAGCCACCAGTCCCGTGTCCGCGGCCGCGCACACGGCGGTCGTCAAGCAGTACTGCGTCACCTGCCACAGCGATCGCGCGAAGGCAGGCGGGCTGTCGCTGGCATCGTTCGACGCCGCGACGGCCGCCGCGCACGCGGACGTCACCGAGAAGATGATCCGCAAGCTGCGCGCCGGCATGATGCCGCCCGCCGGCGCGAAGCGGCCCGACGCGGCGACGCTGGCGGCGCTCACGACTGCGCTCGAGACGACGGTGGATCGCGCGGCGGACGCCACGCGGCCCGGCTCGCGGGTGTTCCAGCGCCTGAACCGCGCGGAGTACGCGCGCGCCGTCCGCGACCTGCTGGCGGTGGACGTGGACGTCTCGGCGCTCCTCCCGGCCGACACCATCAGCGCGGGGTTCGACAACGTGTCGGACTCGCAGATGTTCTCGCCCACGCTGATGGAGGCCTACCTGCGAGCGGCCAGCAAGGTGACGGCGCTGGCGGTCGGGGACCCCGAGGCCGAATCGGCCGAGGCGCTGTACCGCGTGCCGAAGACGGCGTCGCAGATGGAGCGCGCCGACGGCGCGCCGCTCGGGACGCGCGGCGGCACGTCGGTCGTGCACACCTTCCCGGCGGACGGCGACTACACGCTCCGACTCGAGCTGCACAGCAACGCGTGCGGCTTCCTCTTCGGCGGACCGACGACGGGCGAGCAGCTCGAGGTGTCCATCGACGGCGAACGCGTGGCGCTGCTCGACGTGAACCCGCGCATGGCCGACATGTCGGGTGGGCTGTCGCTGCGCACGCCGCCCATTCACATCACCGCGGGCGCGCATCGCGTGACGGCGGCGTTCCTGCAGCGGTTCGAAGGGCCCGTGAACGACCTGATCGCGCCCATCGACCACACGCTGGCCGACACGCAGATCGGCGTCGCGCACGGCGTCACGGCGCTCCCGCACCTGAAGGACATGGCCATCGTCGGGCCGCAGCGGGTGACGGGGGTGTCCGACACGGCCAGCCGCCGGAAGATCTTCGCCTGCCGCCCCACGTCGCCCGCCGAGGAGCAGGCCTGCGCGTCGCGCATCGTCCGCGGCCTGGCGACCGAGGCGTTCCGGCGTCCCGTCGCGAAGCGCGACCTCGATCGGTTGATGGCGTTCTACGCCGACGGGCGCGCCGAGGGCGATTTCGAGACCGGCATCGCGTCGGCCATCGAGGCGATGCTCGCAAGCCCGCAGTTCCTGTTCAGGCTCGAGCCCGTGCCGGCCCGTGCCGTGGCGGGGCAGCCGTACCGGCTGGACGACCTGTCGCTGGCCTCGCGCCTCTCCTTCTTCCTCTGGGGCAGCGGCCCCGACGAGGCCCTGCTGAGGGCCGCCACGTCGGGCACGCTCACCACGCCGCCTGTGCTCGACCGCCAGGTCAGGCGGATGCTCGCGGATCCGCGGTCCGACGCCCTGGCCACGCGCTTTGCGGCGCAGTGGCTGCGGCTCGCCGACGTCGAGCAGATCCTCCCGGACGCGATCCTCTATCCCTACTTCGATCGGTCGCTGGGCCGCGCCATGGTGCGCGAGACCGAGCTCTTCTTCGACAGCCTGGTGCGCGAGGATCGGAGCGTCCTGGACCTGCTGACCGCGGACCACACGTTCGTCAACGGCCGGCTGGCCCGGCACTACGGCATCCCGAACATCACGGGCGGCGAGTTCCAGCGCGTCAGCGTGCCGGAGGAGCGGCGCGGCCTGCTCGGTAAGGGCAGCATCCTGCTCCTGACGTCGGTCGCGGACCGGACCTCGCCGGTGATGCGCGGCAAGTGGGTGATGGAGGTGCTGCTCGGCTCGCCGCCGCCGGCGCCGCCCCCCAACGTGCCGGCCCTGGAGGACACCAAGGCCACCGGCGCCACGCGCCTGCTCACCGTGCGCGAGCGCATGGAAGAGCACCGGAAGAACCCGGCGTGCCGGTCGTGCCACCGCGTCATCGACCCGCTCGGCCTCGCCCTCGAGAACTTCGACGTCACCGGCCGGTGGCGCATCAAGGACAACGGCGCACCGGTGGATCCGACGGGCGAGCTGTACGACGGCACGCCGATGGATGGCCCGGCCGGCCTGCGCCGCGCGATCCTGAAGCACCAGGACGTGTTCCTCCTGAGCTTCACCGAGAGCCTGCTCACCTATGCGCTCGGCCGGCGGGTCGAGCCCGAGGACATGCCCATGGTGCGGCGCATCGTCCGCGAGGCGGCCGCCGACGACCTCAAGATCAGCGCCTTCGTACAGGCCATCGTCCGAAGCCCCGCGTTCACGATGAGCGCAGAGGCGCCGGTGGCCACGGAGACCGCGGCGGCGCGACCCTGAAGACGCGGGAAGTGAGACGTGAGAAGTTGGACGTGAGACGCAGGCAAGGGGAGAGGCAGCAATGGCGTTTCTGACCAGGCGGCACCTCGATCGGCGGACAGCGCTCAAGGGGATCGGCGTGAGCGTGGCCCTGCCCCTCCTCGAGGCGATGCTGCCCGCGCGGGCGGCCGAGGCCCGCCAGCTGGGCCGCAAGCTCCGGTTCGTGGCCATCGAGATGGTGCACGGCGCGGCGGGGAGCACGGCCTACGGCGAGAAGAACAACCTCTGGGCGCCGGCGGAGGTGGGGAGCGGCTTCGACCTGAGCAAGACGAGCCTGGCGCCGCTCGAGCCCTATCGCGATCACCTGACCATCGTCAGCCGGACGGACGTCAGGAACGCCGAGGCGTTCACGCCGCCCGAGATTGGCGGGGATCACTTCCGGTCCGCGGCGGTGTTCCTGACGCAGTCGCACCCGCACCAGACGCAGGGGTCGGACGTCCGGGCCGGCGTGTCGATCGACCAGATCTACGCGCAGAGGGTGGGAGGCGAGACGCCCATCCCCTCCATGCAGCTCTGCATCGAGAGCGTGGACCAGGCGGGGGGCTGCTTCTACGGGTACTCGTGCGCCTACACCGACTCGATCAGCTGGGGATCGCCGACCGAGCCGCTGCCGATGATTCGGGATCCGCGCGCGGTGTTCGACCAGCTGTTCGGCGTGGGCGCCACGCCCGAGGCACGCGCGCGCCGCCGGCGCAAGGACAAGAGCATCCTGGACTGGGTGACGGCGTCGGTGAACGACCTGAAGGGGTCGCTCGGGGCCGCCGATCGCGCGCGGCTCTCCGAGTACCTGGAGGATGTGCGCGAGATCGAGCGGCGCATCCAGAAGGTCGAGGAGTTCAACGCCAGCGGAGAGCAGCGCGAGCTGCCGGGCGCGCCCGCGGGCGTGCCCGACTCGTACACGGATCACGTGAAGCTGATGTTCGACCTGCAGGCGCTGGCGCTGACGGCCGACATCACGCGGGTCTTCGCCTTCAAGATGAGCCGCGACGTGTCGAACCGCGTCTACCCCGAGACGGGCGTGACCACGGGCTTCCACATCGCCTCCCACCACGGGGACCGCGACGAGCGCATCCTCGAGTTCGAGAAGATCAACCGCTACCACGTCAGCCTGCTGCCGTACTTCCTGGACAAGCTGCAGAAGGCGCAGGAGGCGGACCGGACCATCCTCGACAACACGGTCGTGCTGTACGGCTCGCCGATGGGGAACTCCAACGTGCACAACCACAAGCGGTGCCCGCTCGTCCTGCTCGGGCACGGCGGCGGCGCCATCAAGGGGAACGTGCACCTCCGCGCGGCCGACGGGACGCCCATGGCCAATCCCATGCTGTCGGTGCTGCACACGCTGGGCGTGGACGTGAATAGCTTTGGCGACAGCACGGGCGCCTTCGACCTGAACACGCCCGCGCCCTCGACGGTGGCAGGAGCGCAGCCGTCATGAGACCGCGTGGCTTCCTGCGATGGGGACTTGCGGCCGTGACGGTTGCCGCGATGGCCGCCGCGCCTGCGGCCAGCGGGCGGGAGCAGGCCGGCGCCGGTCGCGCCAGCGTTGCCGTCGCCACCGCGGCGATGGCCGACGACCTCGCCGAGGTGCGGCGCCTGCTGAAGGACGGCGGCGACGTGAACGCCGCCATGGGGGATGGCACCAATGCCCTGCACCACGCCGCCATGCGGGGCGACGCCGAGATGGCGGGCGTGCTGCTCTCGGCGGGCGCGAATGTCCGGGCGACCACGCGGCTCGGCGGCTACACGGCGCTGCACCTGGCCAGCCAGCGCGGGCACGACCGCGTGATCGACCTTCTCGTCAAGGCCGGGGCGAATCCCAACCATGCCACGGCGACCGGCGCCACGCCGCTGATGCTGGCGGCCGCGTCCGGGCACGTGCCGGCCGTCAAGCAGCTGCTCGCACACAGGGCCGCGATCGACGCACGGGAGCAGGCCAACGACCAGACAGCGCTGATGTTCGCCGCGGCGTTCGACCGCCCGGACGTGGTGAAGCTGCTCGTGGAGGTCGGGGCCGACGTCTCGCTCACGTCGAAGGTGGTGGACATCGCCTCGCTCACCTCGCCCGAGGAAGCGCTGCAGGAAGAGATCCGCCTGGCCACCCAGCGCGCGAGCGCGCAGGGCACCGGCCGTCCCGCCCCGGCCCCCGCGAAGCCATCGGACGAGATTCCCGGCGTCACTCGCGGCTACCGGTACAACGAGCTCATCGACAGGCAGGGCGGGTTCGGCGCCCTGCACTATGCGGTCCGGCAAGGCAGCGTGGCGTCCGTCAAGGCGCTCATCGACGGGCGCGCCGACGTCAACCAGCGCGCCGCCGGCGACGGCACGACGCCGCTCCTCATGGCGATCATCAACGGCCACTACGATCTCGCGATGTATCTGCTGGAGCAGGGCGCCGACCCGAACCTCGCGAGCGAGGCGGGCGCCGCGCCGCTGTACGCCACGGTCAACATCGAGTGGGCTCCCAGGTCTTTCTACCCGCAGCCGCGCGCGCAGCTGCAGCAGCGGACCACGTACCTCGAGCTGATGGCGGCCCTGCTCGACAAGGGCGCGGATCCGAACGCCCGCCTGAAGAAGAAGCTCTGGTACACCCAGTACAACTTCGACCTGCTGCGCACGGACGAGGGCGGCGCCACGCCGTTCTGGCGCGCGGCCTATGCCGCCGACATCGAGGCGATGAAGCTCCTGCTGTCGCGGGGCGCCGACCCGGTCATCACCACCATGAAGGGGGTGACGCAGGAACGCCAGCAGGGCGGCGTCCAGGCCGGAGATCCCTCCCGGCTCCCGCCGCTGCCGACAGGATCGCCCGGCATCGGCGCGCTGCACGCCGCGGCCGGAGTCGGCTACGGCGAAGGCTTCGCGGGCAACGCCCACCGGTTCGCGCCCACGGGCATGCTGGCGGCCGTGAAGTTCCTCGTCGAGGACGTGGGGCTCGACGTGAACGCCGTGGATGACGATGGCAACACCGCCGTGCACCACGCCGCGTCGCGCGGCGACAACGAGATGATCACCTACCTGGTGTCGAAGGGCGCGGATGTGACCCGTGTCAATCGCCGGGGGCTCACCACCGTGGACATGGCCAACGGGCCCGTGCAGCGGACCCAGCCATATCCCGAGACCATCAAGCTGCTCGAGAGCCTGGGCGCGACGAACAATCATCGCTGCGTGTCCTGCTGATTTCACAAGGCTCCGGGCCGCGCGGTGGCGTCTAACCCGTCAGCCACCGGCGCATGTCGCCGTCAGCTATACTCGGCACAGGGTCCATGACACGCCGTTTCTGGGGCATTACTCTCGCGTCGGTTGCCCTCTCCGCGGGCCTCGGGCTGGCGTTTGCGCGCGAGCAGGCGGCGAGCGGCCCGGCTGCGGCGCGCGCTGCTGCCGAGCGGGCCTGGCGTGCCGGCGAGTACGAGCAGGTGGAGCGGGCTGCCTCCGCGCACCCGGGCGACGAGGCGCTGGTCATCCTGGGGGCGAAGAGCGCGGCGGCGCGTGGCGACTTCGCCCGTGCCGAGTCGATGCTGCAGCCGCTCGCGGCACAGTCTCCCGGCGGTGACGCGGCGCTCGAGCTGGGCCTCCTGCAGCACTACCTCGGCCGGCGCTCCGAGGCGCGGCGCTCCCTGCAACTCGTCCTGCTCGCGGCCCAGGACGCTGACACGCCTCGCGAGTATCTCCGCGCAGGACGCGCGTCCCGGGCACTGGGTCGCTTCGAGGACGCCAACGCCTATTTCCGGGAGGCCGTGGCTGGCGCGCCCACCGACGTGGAAATCAACACCGCGTGGGGCGAGTTGTTCCTCGAGAAGTACAACCGCAAGGACGCGGTCCGCTCGTTCCAGGACGCGTTGAAGGTGGACGAGGAGTACGGCCCCGCGCTCGTCGGCATGGCCCGGGCGGTCGTGGACGACAACCCGCCGCAGGCGGTCACCTTCGCGACCCGCGCGTTGAAGCTCAATCCGAACGACGTGGCCGCGCAAGTGTTCATGGCCGAGACCTCGATCGGCCGGGACCGCAAGCCCGAGGCGCGCGACTGGCTGAAGAAGGCGCGGGCCGTGAACCCGAAGAGCCTCGAGGCCATCGCGCTCGAGGGGGCGCTGGCGTACGTGGACGGTGACACCACGAGCTATCAGGCCCTCGCCGCCGAGGCGCTCGAGATTCTCCCCACCTACGGCGAGTTCTACCGCGTCGTGGGCTCGGTCACTGCGGGCTACTACCGCTTCGAC
>CAZLBU010000003.1:0-4087 GCA_964557815.1 uncultured Bifidobacteriaceae bacterium
GCACGTTCTCGACGTACCAGTAGAACAGCCGGTCGCCGCTGAAGACGCCGCGGACGACCGGCCCGCCCCACATGCGGCCCATGTAGCCGTTCACCGACCAGTAGCGTGACACTCGCACGTCCGCCGTCCCCTCGAGGATGGTGCCGAGGCTGCGCGCGCCGCTCGAGGGGCGCGTCGAGAAGCCGAAGAACCGGCCCTCCCGCGCCGTCGCCCCGCTCCCCTGGTACCAGCGGTCGGCGGCCCGCGCCAGGTCGAGGCGGTGCAGGTCCACGCGGACCCGCAGGCGCGCGTGCGGTTCGGCCAGTGCCTGCGCGAAGACGTCGCGCAGGTTCGCGTGCGCGTAGACCATCGATAGCGCATACGTGCGCGTGTCCTGCAGCATCGGGAAGAACGTGCCGTGGCGATCGTCACGCGCGTTGCCGTCCCCGGATGCGTACGACACGCCCGCGCGAATCCACGGCCGGCCAGGTCGATCGCGCCAGCGATAGCCCACCTCACCCGCCAGGCCGAACGCATTGTGCGTCTGCCCGTACCAGTCCCCGCCCTGCAGCGCGCCCCAGGCCAGCCAGTCGGCATCGCCGCGTGAGAGCGCACGCGTGCCCAGGTGGGAGGCGCCCGCGGCCCACACCGTGACATCCGCCGTGTCCACCGGAACGTTGGCGTTGTCGGGCCTGATGTCGATCTCGCGGCGATCGCGATAGACGGCCGCGAACGCCTGCGTCTCGGCCGTCGAGCCGTGCCGCCGGCCGGCGAACGCGGTGCCGACCTGCAGCTTCGGGATCGTGAGGTTCGTGGACTCCTCGAAGCCGCCCTGCGAGACGAGAAACGCCCCGGCGCCCGCGTAGTCACGGCCGCGCGCGAGGTCCAGCCGCACGCCATCGAAGCGCCGCTGATAGAACGACCAGTCGAACGTCCCGATGATCCGCCCGTCCAACCGGAGGCGCCTGATCTCGGCGACCCGCGTGCCAGCGCGCCGAAGGTTGAACGGCTCCCCCTCGGCCCCGGACATGTACGGCATGCGCCCCACCGTCACGCCCAGGTGCCGGTCGCGCGTGTGCACCGACGCCGTGAATTCCTTCAGGGACGCCTGGTAGCTGTACGGGATGCCGGAGGCGACGTAGTAGAAAGGCCCGGTGCCGAGCCCGCCGGGGCCGATGGCATCGGTCGGCAGGTGCTCGACGCGCACGTACGAGAACCCGCCGCTCAGGTCGAAGCGCGATCCACGCACGCGCAGGTAAGTGTCGAAGCGGTTGCCGAAGAAGGTGTAGTTCGGGTCGACCGCGTCGTCTGGCGGCTCGAAGAAGCGCCACGACTCCACGCGCGTCACGTTCGAGACGGCCGCCGCCACCTCGGGGTCGACCGCCGGCGACGGATCCGCCTCCTGGGCCATTCCTGGCGCCGGATCCGCCTCCTGCGCGCGCGCGGGCGGCACGAAGGTCACGGCCATCGCGCACACGACGGGCAGCAGTCGGCGCATCATCCGGATTTGTGCAGGTTGTAGCGCATGATCACCGCGTGCCGGCCGCCGGGGATGCGCTCGAGATCGTACACATCGCCCGCGGGCCCCGTGGCGCTCTCCTGCGCGCGGGCGATGCGCGTCCGGTCCTCTTCGTCCAGCGCCAGCGATGCCGCCGCAAGCGTCTCCGGCAGGTGCCGCGCGTGCCTGGCCCCGACGATGACGCCGGCGACGCCGGGTTGGTCGAGCACCCAGCGGATGGCAACGGCACCGATGGTCGCCTCGTGCTTCCTTGCGACCGCGCCGAGCGCGCGCAACAGTTCCTGATAGGCCGCCCAGCCGCCGTACTCCTCGATGATGAGACGGTACTTGACGAGGGAGCGGTTCTCCAGCGGTTCGGGCGGCGCCGGCTGTCCCAGCCAGCGTTCCGACAGGAACCCGCCTGCCAGCGCTCCGTACGCGAGCAGCCTGATGCCGTGCTCCCCGCACGTCGTCGTCATCCCGTGTGTGGGGCGCCGATCCAGCACCGAGTACTGCACCTGGTGCGAGACGACGGGCACGCCGGCGCCGACGATCGCGCGCACCCGATCGACGTTGAAGTTCGTGAGTCCCAGGTGGCGGATCTTCCCGGCCTTCCTCAGATCGTCCAGCCATCCGGCCGCCTCCACCCAGCCGGGAACGCGGTAGTCCCACCAGTGGAGCTGTACCAGGTCCAGCGCGTCCACGCCGAGGCGCGTGCGCGATCGATCCACCATCGCCTCGATGTCGTGCCGGGACAGCGTCGGCAGCTGGTCCAGGTCAGGGACGCATTTCGTGTGGACCTGCACGCGGCGCGCCGCGGCTCCGCCGCCCTCGGCGCGAAGCCGCCGCAGGAACTCGCCGATGAGCGCCTCCACTCCCGTGTAGATGTCGGCGCAGTCGAAGGTGGTGATGCCGGCTTCGACGAACGCGACGGGGCCGTGGCCTCCCGCCAGCTGCCATCCACCTTTGAGGAGGCGCGAGATGGTGTAGCCGGGCGCCAGGCTCGCTCGCGGCACGCTCATCGCGCGGTCGAGGGCCGCGGCGGCAGCGGCACGGCCGTCACCTCGCCGTGGCGGAAGGTGCGCATGCCCGTGCGCGTGATGCGGAAGCGCGCGCCGCAGTTCGGGTCCGGACACGCGATGTCGGTGTCGGTCGTCATCCAGTCGTTCGCGTCGGTCATCCGCTGCTTGGCGGGCAGGAGCGGCAGCAGCGCCGCCAGCGCGTACATCGAGAACCCCTGGCCGTCGGGAAAGCGCAGGTTCTCGCCCTGGATCTCGAACCAGTCGCCCGCACGGTGGCTGCACACCATCGGGCGATCCGTGGCCACCACCTCGACGCGCAGGTCGTACAACTGAAACTCGTCGTCCATCAGCAGTAGTCTATAGCCGCCCATCGATGCCCTCGCTCCCCCTCTCCATGCGCGGCGGCGCCGCCGGCGCGCTCGCGCCGTTCGTGTTGTTCCTCGCCGGTGTCGGATGGCTGGCCCTGCCAGGCGCCCCAGACGAGCGGGGGTTCTGGCCCGTGCTCCTCGCGGCCATGGCCCTTGGCCTGGCCCTGGCGAGGGACCGCCGGCAGTACTCGGAGACGCTGCTGGCCGGCATGGCGCAGCCGATGGTGCTGCTGATGGTGATGGCGTGGCTGCTCGCCGGCGTGCTCGGCACGCTGATGAGCGCTTCCGGGTTCGTGCAGGCGCTGGTCTGGGCCGCGGGCTCGCTCGGGGCGTCGGGCGGCGCCTACGCGGCCGCGGCCTTCGTCGTGTCGGCGATCGTGGCGACCGGCACGGGCACGAGCTTCGGGACGATCCTCGTGTGCGGGCCGCTGCTCTATCCCGGTGGCGCCGGCACCGGCGTCGATCCGCGAGTACTGGCTGGCGCCATCCTCGCCGGGGCGACGTTCGGCGACAGCATCTCACCCATTTCGGACACGACGATCGCGACGTCCGGCACGCAGGGCGCCGACATCGGCGGAACCGTGCGGGCACGGCTGAAATACGTCCTGCCCGCGGGAGCCGCGGCGGCCGTGGCGTACTTCGCGCTGGCCGGCCTGTCCGGGGCAGCGGCTGCGCCCGTGGCGGCCGATGGTCGCCCTCACGGCTGGCCCATGGCGCTGGCGCCCGTCCTCATCGTCGGGATGCTGCTGGCGCGCCGGCATCTCGTGGAAGCACTCATGGCCGGCATCGTGGCCGCGATCGCCATCGCCCTCCCCCTGGGCCTGCTGGCGCCGGGCGATCTGCTACGTGTCGAGCCGGGCAGCTACACGGCCAGGAGCCTGATCATCGACGGCCTCGAGCGGGGTGTGGGTGTGACGGTCTTCACCCTGCTGCTCGTGGGACTGGTTGCCGGGCTGGAGGCCAGCGGGACGCTCTCGCGACTCGTGGGTGCCGCGCCTGAACGCGCGTCCGCTCCGCGCCTCGCGGAGGCGCGCATCGTGGCCACGGTGATGGGGGCCGTACTGGTGACCACGCACAGCGTGGTGGCCGTCCTGACGGTGGGAGACTACGCGCGCCGCGCAGGCGAGAGGGCGGGGCTCGCGCCGTACCGCCGCGCGAACCTGCTGGACCTCGCGGTCTGCACGTGGCCCTTCCTGCTGCCGTACTTCCTGCCGACGATC
>CAZLBU010000003.1:4097-23196 GCA_964557815.1 uncultured Bifidobacteriaceae bacterium
ATCCTGATGTCGGGAGCCACGGCCTCGGGCGAGGCCGTGGGGATGCCCCGCATCTCCGCGCTCGACGCGGGGCTCTGGAACGTCTACTCGTGGGGCCTGCTCGTGATGCTCGCCTTCGCCGTGCTCTCTGGCTACGGCCGGCGCGAATGACAAGGCAGAAGGCAAAAGGCAAAAGGAAGAAAGGGGTTCGAACTGTCCCGCAGTCTACCTTTCCGCCTTCTGCCTTCTGCCTTTTGCCTTCTGCCTTCCCCCTTCAGGTTCGCCGTCAGGTAATCGGCGCGACGGTTCTGGTACTTCAGGTAGTAGGCGTGCTCCCACACGTCCACGCCGAAGATCGCCTTCTTGCCGTCCATCAGCGGGTTGTCCTGGTTCGGCGTGCTCGCGATCTCGAGCTTCCCGCCGTTGTCCACCAGCCACGCCCAGCCGCTGCCGAAGCGTCCCATGCCCGCGGCCTGGAACTGCTCCTTGAACTTGTCGAAGCTGCCGAACGCGGCGTTGATGCCGTTGGCCACGTTGCCCGTCGGCGCGCCGCCGGCATTCGGGCCCATCAGCTTCCAGAACATCGAGTGGTTCCAGTGGCCACCGCCGTTGTTGCGGACCGCGGTGCGGATGGATTCGGGGACGGCCGCGAGATCCCGCAGCAGGTCGTCCAGGCTCTTGTCGTGCAGCTCGGGGTGCTTGTCGAGCGCCGCATTCAGGTTCGTGACGTACGCCTGGTGATGCTTCCCGTGGTGTATCTGCATCGTCTGCGCGTCGATGTGCGGCTCGAGCGCCGCGAAGTCGTACGGCAGGGCTGGCAGTGTATGGGCCATGTGCAATCAACTCCTCTAGGTAATTGTAAGCATCCTGTCGAGCGCGATCCGCGCAAACTTCTTGTCACGATCCGGCACGACGATGTGGTTGTGCACGTCGCCGGCGACGAGCCCTTCGAGCACCCACAGTAGGTGGTTCGGCGAGACGCGGAACATCGTCGAGCAGAGGCAGCCCATCGAGTCCAGTGACAGCACGGTCTTGGCGGGCGCCATCTCTTCAGCCAGGCGATGGACGAGGTGCACCTCGGTACCCACGGCCCAGGTCGTGCCGGCCGGCGCCTCGCGCACCGTCTTCAAGATGTACTCGGTGGAACCGAAGTCGTCCGCCGCGCGGAGCACGTCGTGCGGCACTTCCGGGTGCACGATCACGCGCACGCCCGGATGCTGCGCCCGCACGGCCTCGATCTGCTTCACGGTGAAGCGCACGTGCACCGAGCAGTGGCCCTTCCACAGGATGAGCTTGGCCTTCTCCACCTGCCCGCGCGTGAGGCCGCCGAACGGCTCGAACGGATCCCACACGACCATCTCGTCGAGCGGCACGCCCATTTTCCAGGCGGTGTTGCGGCCCAGGTGCTGATCCGGCAGGAACAGGATCTTCTCCTTCTGCCGCCAGCCCCACGCCAGCGTCGCCGCCGCGTTGGACGACGTGCACACGGTGCCGCCGCGCTCGCCGACGAACGACTTGATCGACGCCGCGGAGTTGATGTACGTCACCGGCACCACGCGCGAGGCCATGCCCAGCTGCTCGAGCTCAGACCAGCAGACGTCCAGCTGGTCCGGCGCGGCCATGTCGGCCATGGAGCAGCCAGCGGCCAGGTCCGGCAGGGTCACCTTCTGGTGCGGCAGGCTGAGGATGTCGGCGCTCTCGGCCATGAAGTGCACACCGCAGAAGACGATGAATTCGGCCTGCGGGTGCTTGGCGATCTCGCGCGCGAGCTTGAACGAGTCGCCGGTGTAGTCGGCGAAGCGGATGACCTCGTCGCGCTGGTAGTGGTGGCCGAGGATGACGAGGCGATCGCCGAGCGTGGCGCGCGCCGCGGCGATGCGCGCCGCCATCTCCTCATCCGGCAGGCCGAGGTACTGCTCCGGGAGCGGCTGCCGCTCGCCGATGCTGGCCTTCTCCACCTCGTTCAGGACTGGCAGGAACGTGGCCGTGCTCATCGTCGCTGTCCCTCGTCGGCCGTGCCGGCTTGCGAGATTGTGAAAAGTTTCGCAATCTACGGACACGAAAAGGACCAAGCCGTCCGGCGCGCGATGTCCACGCCGATCAACTTGGTCCGCCTTCAACTATACCACGGGGACAGCCACCGGAGTTCGAGCACGCCCGTGCTTTGAACCCGTCGTGCTTTGAACCCGTCGTGCCTTGAACCCGTCGTGCTACGCCCCCACCGGCACGCGGACGACGTTGTAGAGCGTGTCGCGCTCGATGGGCTCGCGGCCGGCGTCGAGGATGAGCCGCTCGATATCGCCGGTGGACAGTGCTGTCGGCGTGGACGAACCGGCCATGTGGTAGATGGTCTCTTCCTGCACGGTGCCGTCCAGGTCGTCGGCGCCGAACCACAGCGCCGTCTGCGCCACTTCGACCCCGCACGAGATCCAGTACGCCTTGATGTGGTCGACGTTGTCGAGCAGCAGGCGCGCCACGGCGAGCACGCGCAGCGTGTCGGCCGCCGACGGCGACGGGAGCTTGCGCATCTGGTTGTTGTCGGGGTGGAACGCCAGCGGGATGAATGCCTGCAGCCCGCCCGTCTCGTCCTGCAGCGCGCGGATGCGCAGCAGGTGATCGACACGCTCGTCGAGCGTCTCGATGTGCCCGTACAGCATCGTCATGTTCGTGCGCATGCCGAGCCCGTGTGCCGTGCGGTGAATCGCGATGTAGCGGTCCCCGTCGCACTTGTCGTGGCAGATTTTCTGCCGCACGCGTGGCGCGAAGATCTCCGCGCCGCCACCCGGCAGCGAGTCGAGCCCGGCCTCGCGCAGTTCGACGAGCACCTGCTCGTCGGTCTTCCCGTAGAGATCCGCGAAGAACGCGATCTCCACCGCGGTGAAGCACTTCAGGTGGATGTCGGGGCGGATCTGCTTCAGCCCACGCAGCAGGTCGGTGTAGTAGCTGAACGGCAGGTCGGGGTGCAGCCCGTTGACGATGTGGATCTCGGTGAGCGGCTGGTCGGCGCGCTCCCGGAGCTTGGCGAGCACCTGGTCGATCGTGCTGGTGTAGGCGCCTTCATCGCCCGGCTTGAGCCGCGCGAACGAGCAGAACAGGCACGAGGCCGTGCAGACGTTGGTGGCCTCGAGGCGGAGGTTGTGGTTGAAGTAGGTGCGGGCGCCGTGGCGACGCTCGCGCTCGCGGTTGGCGAGCCAGCCGAGCGCCAGCAGGTCCGGCGCCTGGAACAGCTGCCGCCCCTCGTCGAACGTGAGGCGCGCGCGCGCTTCGACCTTGTCGGCGATGCGGGCGAGTCCGGCAGACTTCAGGCGCGGGTTCATCATCGTAGGTGAAGCATCAAGGCCGCCCGGTCGGGTACGCCTGGCTCCCGGTTCCCGGATTCCCGTTCCCGGCTCCCGGCGTCAGCTAATCCCCCACACCTGGGCGCGCAGCGTGCGGGCACGCGGGCCGTCCAGCTCGGCCATGAGGATGCGCTGCCACTGCCCCAGCACCACCTCGCCGCCGCTGATCTGCAACGTGAGCGAGTGGCCGAGCAGCATGGCGCGCAGGTGCGAGTCGGCGTTCATGCGGTCGCAATCCGAGTGATCCGGATCGTTGTGCATGTAGTACCGGTCGCGGGCCACCATTTCTTCGAGGAACTTCTTGATGTCCACGAGCAGGGCGCGCTGGAACTCGTTGATGAAGACGGCGCAGGTCGTGTGCATCGACCAGAGGGTAATCATGCCCTCCTTGATGTTGAACTGCCGGACGTAGGTCATGACCTTGTCGGTCAGGTCCACGAGCTCGATGCGGTCGTCCGTGTCGATGACGAAATTCTCACCGTGAATCACAAGGCCGCCAGCCGTCGCCGAGGCCACCTTCTGCACGGGGGTCTCGCGGACGGTCACGGTCGAACTCTTGCTCATGCGTTCCTCTTTGTGGTCGGCCCTGATTGGCGGGGCGTCATGATGGCAAACACAAACTCTGTATTCTATCCCCAAACCCAGCCCAGCGGCATGGGAACGTTACTGAGGCCGTAACCCCATTCGCTGCCATCTGTTAGCGCGGGCCTTCCAGCGGCGCAGGGCCGCCGGCCGGCGCCATTCTGCCATGCTACAATCCGCCTGACAACCGACGCGTTCCAGGCGGTCAGGGAAGCTGGGTGCAAGGCCCACACGGTCCCGCCACTGTAAGCGGGGAGCGCGCGTCCGATCCTCGTGCGGCCGAGGCTGAAGCCTCGGCCCTCCGTACGCGTAGTACGGAGCGCCGGGACTTCAGTCCCGGCGTCACACGTCACTGTCGCCGTCGCGCGATGGGAAGACGCCGGGCGCGCGTGACGATCCGCAAGTCAGGAGACCTTCCGCCACGGAATCCGTCCTTCGGCCTTCCGCCATGTCGGCGGGGGCACCGGCGCGGGTCACGCCGGGGAGGCGCCATGCACTGCCCATCTCGCCTGTACACACAGGCTGTTCCGCTCTTCCTTTCGCTGTTCCTCTCGGTCGCCGTCCCGGCGCTTGCCCAGGATGCGGCGCTCCGCGGCCGCGTCGTCGATCCGGACGGGCGCCCCGTGGCGGGGGCCACCATCGTGGTCGAGGGTGCGACGGCGTCGCCGCGGTCCACTCGTTCGGACGCCACCGGCACCTTCGAGGTGGCAGCGCTCGCATCCGGCCCTTACACGGTCCAGGCCTCGGCGCCGGGGCTCGGTGCGCCCGCCCGGGAAGTCGTCCTCGAGTCCGGCGTCCCGATGGACGTCGAGCTGGCCCTCCGCCTGGTCGCCGTGGACGAGCGCCTGGTCGTCACGGCCGTGCAGGTGGATCAGCCGCTCTCGCGCGTCCCCGACAGCACGACGGTGATCGCCGGCGACGAGTTGCAGGCGCGGCAGCAGTTCACCGCAAGCCAGGCGCTTCGCTCCGTGCCCGGCCTGGTCGTCCAGCAGAACGGCGGCCCCGGCGCTGTGGCATCGCTCTTCACGCGCGGCGGCGAGTCCGACTACACCCTCGTGCTGGTGGACGGCGTTCGCGCCAACGCCTTCGGCGGCGGCATGGATCTCTCGCAGCTTCCGCTGGCAGACGTGGATCGCATCGAGGTCGTCCGCGGCCCGCAGAGCGCGCTCTATGGCGCGGACGCCATCGGGGGCGTCGTACACGTCATCACGCGCAGCGGCGGCGCCCCATCGGTACAGGGCCTGGTGGAGGCCGGCGGCCGCGAGATGCGTCGCGCCGCGGCCTCGACGGCTGGTGAACACCGCGGCTTCCGCTGGCAGGCCGGCGGGGACTACTTCGAGGAAGGTGGCTTCACGGGCCGCGCGGCCAACGGCGAGTTGGTGACGAACGACGATGCCCGGGCGGCGCAGGGAGCGTTGACGCTGGGCTGGCGAGACCCTGGGACCGGCGCGGACTTGCAGGGCACGGTGCGCTACGTCGAGACGAATCGCGGCACGCCCGGCCCGTATGGCGCCGATCCCGCAGGGCGTTTCTTCGGCGTGGACCGCACAGCACGCAACCGGACGAATCGCCTGGGCGGCGGCGTGCGCTGGATCCAGCCGTGGTTCGGCGCCTCCAGCCGCGTCCGCCAGCGCACCGAGGTGGACGCCGCGGACTACGACCTGGTGTTCGAGAGCGCGTTCCCCTCGGAAGGCGAATCGCGACGCACGCACCTGCGCACGCAGACCGACGTAGCCGCATCCGGGGCCCTCGGGCTGACCGGCGGCGTCGAGTGGCTGGGCGAGGAAGGCGGCAGCACCTACATCACGGCAGGCGCCGCAGGGGAAGTGCCCGTGAGGCGCAGCGTGCTGGGACTCTTCGCCGAGGCTCGCTGGCAGGCCTCCGCCCGGTTGAGCGTCACCGCGGGCGTGCGTAGCGAGCGCATCCATCGCGACCGGTTTCCGGGCGATCCGTCCGCCTTCACGCCCCGGCCCGACTTCCCGGCCGAGACACTCACCTCCGTGAACCCCAAGCTCGCGGCCAGCTGGATGCTGGCCGGGGATCCGGCCACCTCGCGGGCGTGGACGCGCGTGCACGGGGCCGCGGGGACCGGCATCCGCCCGCCAGACGCCTTCGAGATTGCCTTCACGGACAATTCCGGCCTGAAGCCCGAGCGCAGCCGCAGCGCGGACATCGGCGTTGCCCAGGTGCTGGCCGGTGGCGCGGTGCAACTGGACGCCACGGCGTTCTTCAGCACCTACGACGACCTCATCATCTCCGTCGGCCGGAGCTTCGCCGGCGCCAGCCGCTGGAGCACCGACAACATCTCGAACGCGCGCGCCCGAGGTGCGGAGTTCTCGGCGGCGTGGCGGCCGGCGGCGGGCCTCTCGCTGCAGGCCGCGTACACCCTCCTGTCCACCGGAATCCTCGCCGTCGACGGGTCGTCTTCGGCGCCGCCACCCTACGCCGTGGGGGATCCGTTGCTGCGCCGCCCACGCCACCAGGCGTCGATCGACGCCTCGTGGGCGCGCGATCGCGTGGCCGCGTTCGCCCAGGTCGTCCTCCGCGGCGAGACGCTCGATGCGGAACCGGCCTGGGGCCCGATCGGTGGCCTCTACACGAACCCCGGCTACACCGCCGCGAGCTTCGGCGCCTCGCTCCGCCTCGCGCGCGGCGTCACCGTGCAGGCGCGCGTGCTGAATCTCTTCGATCGGGCGTACGAAGAGGTCCTGGGCTATCCGGCGCCTCGTCGTACCGCCTACGTGGGAGTGCGCCTTGCTGCGGGCCGATAACGTCACCTTCCGGTACCACGCCGGCACGCCCGTGGTCGTGGACGGCGTGACGCTGGAGGTGGGGCGCGGCGACCTGGTCGGCATCCTCGGCCCGAACGGCTCCGGAAAGACGACGCTGCTGCGCCTGTTGAGCGGCACGCGACAGCCCACCTCGGGACGCGTGCTGTTCGACGGCCAGCCCATGGCCCGCCTGTCGCGGCGTGAGATCGCGCGCCGCCTCGCCGTGGTGCCGCAGGAGACGGAGCTGGCTTTCGAGTACAGCGCGCTCGAGATCGTGCTGATGGGCCGCCATGCGCACCTGGGCCTCTTCGAGGTGGAGGGCCCGCGCGACTACGTCCTCGCCCGGGAGGCGCTGGCTGCCACGGGCACGGCCCACCTCGAGGACCGCGCGTTCCACACACTGAGCGGCGGTGAGAAGCAGCGCGTGGTGATTGCCGCGGCGCTCGCGCAGGCCTCCGACGTGCTGCTGCTGGACGAGCCCACCGCGTCGTTGGACCTCGGCTACCAGCTCGACATCGCCACGCTGCTCTCCACGCTCAACCGCGACCGCGGCGTGACGATGGCCATTTCGACGCACGACCTGAACCTGGCGGCGTCCATCTGCCGGCACCTGGTATTGATGCGGAGCGGGCGTGTCCTCGCCAGCGGCCGGACGGAAGACGTGCTGACCCCGGAGCACGTGCGCGCGCTCTACGACGTGGACGCCGACGTGCACGTCCACGACGAAACCGGGCACATGACGGTGGTGCCCGTCCGTCGCCTGCGTCCATGAGCCTGCGCCGACGGCTCCTCACCGTCGTCGGGATCTTCGGCGCGGGAGCCCTGGTGGTGCTCCTCTGGGCGCCGACCGTGGGCAGCACGCCCATCTCGCTCGCCCGCGCGTTCGACACCGCCCAGCCCTGGGCCGACAACGTGGACGCGCAGATCTTCTTCGTCGCCCGGCTGCCGAGGGTGCTGGCCGGAGCGCTCATCGGCGCGACGCTGGCGGCCGCTGGCGTCGTCCTTCAGGCGCTGATGCGCAATCCGCTGGCCACGCCGTTCACGCTGGGCGTCTCGGCGGGCGCGGCGCTGGGCGCCATGCTCGCCATCGCCCTCCGGCTCGACGTCGGCGCGCTCGGCGTCTCGTCGGTCCCCATCGCCAGCTTCCTGGGCTCGCTCGCCGCCATCGCCATCGTCTACGGCCTGGCGTCGTCGCAGAAGCGCGGGCTCTCGACGAACGTGCTGCTGCTGGCGGGCGTCACGCTCAACTCGTTCTTCTCCGCGCTCATCCTCTTCGTCCAGTACCTGGCGGATTTCGCCGAATCGTTCCGCGCAGTACGGTGGCTGATGGGTGATCTGGACGTGGGCGGCTACGGCCCCATCGTCGCGGCCACGCCGTTCATCGTGGCGGCGTTCGTCGTGTTCGCGATGCTGCCGCGCGCGCTCAACCTGCTGACGATGGGCGACGACATGGCGGCGAGCCGTGGCGTGGAAGTCGCGAGGACGCAGCGCTGGGCGTTCTTCAGCGCGTCGCTGGCCACGGGCGCCGCGGTGTCGCTCGGCGGCCCGGTGGGGTTCATCGGCATCGTGGTGCCCCACCTGGTTCGGCTGATGGTCGGGTCGGACCACCGCGTCGTCCTGCCTGCCGCCACGCTCTTCGGCGCGGCGTTCCTGGTGCTGTGCGACCTGGTGGCCCGGACGGTCATGGCGCCAGTCGAGATCCCCGTCGGCATCATCACCGCCCTCATCGGCGGGCCGTTCTTCCTCTGGTTGCTGGTGAGGCAGGCGTGAGAACAGAAACCACGAAGGCACGAAGGACACGAAGGCCGGCACGAAGGCTGATGGAGCGAAGCCGCCACGCGACACTGGCCTTCACGAAGTGCTTCGTGGCCTTCGTGATGCTGTTCGTGGCCTTCGTGGCTTCCGTGTCGGCTCAGGCACCCCGGCGGATCATCTCGCTCGTGCCCGCCGTCACCGAGATGCTCTTCGCCATCGGCGCAGGGCCGCAGGTGGTGGCGGTCAGCAGTTACGACCAGGACCCGCCGGAGGTGAAGGCGCTGCCCCGCGTGGGGGCGCTGCTCGACCCGGACGTGGAGCGCATCCTGTCGCTCAGGCCCGACCTGGTGATCACCTACGGATCGCAGGCCGACCTGCAGGCGCAGGTCGCGCGCGCGGGAATCCCGTTCTTCGACTACCGCCATGCCGGGCTGGCCGCCATCACCGAAACCATGCGTGCCCTTGGAACACGCATGGGACATGTGCGGGAAGCCGAGGCGGCCGCCCGCGCCATCGAATCGCGTCTCGCCGCCATCCGCGCGGCGAGTGCGGGCCGGGCACGGCCGCGCACGCTGCTCGTCTTCGGCCGCGAGCGTGGCGCACTCCGGAACATCTACGCAAGTGGGGGCCGGGGGTTCCTGCACGACATGCTCGAGGCCGCCGGGGGCGCGAACGTGTTCGCGGACGTGGACCGCGAGTCGGTGCAGGCCACCACGGAGCTGATCCTCGCGCGCGCGCCGGAGGTGATCCTCGAGGTGAGGTCCGCCGACATCCTGACGGCGGACGAGGCCGCACGCGAGGCGGCGAGCTGGGCGCCGCTGGCATCGGTGCCCGCGGTGAAGCGGCAGCGGGTGGTCGTGCTGACCGGCCGCGGGCTCACCGTGCCCGGGCCGCGCGTGGCAGAGGTGGTCGAGCGGATGGCGGAGGCGCTCCGGTGAGGCGCCAACCCGTCGCTTCAGCGGGCCTCGTGCGAACTCTCGATCAGCACCAGCGCGCTTTGCAGCGACTCGGGCAGCTTCAGGATGCGGCCGAACCCACTCAGGTCGTAGCCGTCCTGGAGCCGGCCGGTCACATTCACGCGGGCGCCCGTGCGGGGCGCCCCTCCGCTGGTGATCACCCACAGCCCCTGGCCGCCATCCGTGAGGCGATAGGCGCCGCGACCCATGATGGACGCGCTCTCGGCCACCGTGCCCCTCACGGTGATCGTCGTGTTGCGATACCTCGCGGGATCGGCCAGCACCTGGTTGATGGACTTCGCGCCGCAGCCCGCGAGAACGACAGCGGCGAGGATGACCAGGGCCCAACGGGCGCGTGGCAGGATCGACATGGAAGCCTCCTGACGGGGTCAGCCGGATTATGGCACGGCCGATGAAGGTGCTCCTCTCCTGGTCGTCCGGCAAGGACTGCGCGTGGGCCCTGCACGTCCTGCACCAGCAGCACCCGGGCGCGATTCACGGCCTGCTCACGACGACGAACGAGGCCTTCGACCGCGTCGCCATGCACGGCGTCCGTCGCGCGCTCGTCGAGGCCCAGGCCGTGAGCGCCGGCCTCCCGCTGCACGTCGTCCCGCTGCCGTGGCCGTGCTCGAACGAGGAGTACGAGCGCCGCATGGCCCTGGCCGTCCGCAGTGCGATCGCCGACGGCTACACCCATGTCGCGTTCGGCGATCTCTTCCTCGAAGACGTCCGTCGCTATCGCGAAGAACGCCTTGCGGGCACGGGCCTGGAACCCCTGTTCCCCCTGTGGAGCCGCGGCAGCACGGCGGGCCTGGCGCGCGAGATGATCGCGGCAGGGCTCGAGGCACGAATCACGTGCGTCGATCCACGGAAGCTCGACCGCTCGTTTGCAGGCCGCCGCTTCGACGCCGCCCTGCTCGCCGATCTTCCCGGCGGCGTGGACCCCTGCGGCGAGAACGGCGAGTTCCACACGTTCGCCTGTGCGGGGCCCATGTTCCGGACACGGATTGACGTCGTGGTCGGCCCGATGGTCGAACGTGATGGGTTCACCTACGCCGACCTGGACACGGATGCGCCACAGATGAGCCGCAGATGAGCTGCAGGTGGGCCGCAGATGGGCCGCAGGTGGGCCGCAGATGGCGCAGATGGGCCGCAGATGGCGCAGATGACGCAGATGGCACGGGGTCGGATCACTCATGCAACGAGAACGCGCTGAGACGAACGACGCTTATCCGCGGCGGATTGTGTGCCTGACGGAGGAGACGACCGAGACGCTGTACCTCCTCGGGGAGGGCGACCGCGTGGTCGGTGTCAGTGGCTACACCGTGCGCCCGCCCGAGGCGCGGCGGAAGCCGCGGATCTCGTCGTTCCTCCACGCGCGCTACGACAAGATCGAGGCACTCGAGCCCGACCTCGTCCTCGCCTTCTCGGACCTGCAGGCATACATCACCACGGAGCTCGTCAAGCGGGGGCACACCGTCTTCACCTTCAACCAGCGCTCGGTCGCCGAGATTCTCCAGATGATCCGCGTGCTGGCGGGCATCGTGGGCGTGCAGGCGAGAGGCGAGGCGCTGGCGCGCGATCTGGAGGCCGGGCTCGAACGCATTCGGGAGCAGGCGCACGCGTTTCCGCGCCGCCCGCGCGTCTATTTCGAGGAGTGGGACGACCCGTTGATCAGCGGCATCCAGTGGGTCGAGGAACTGGTGGAGATTGCCGGGGGCGACCCCGTCTTCCCGGAGCGGCGCCACGCCAAGCTCGCGAAGAATCGGATCGTCACGAGCGATGAGGTGGTGGCCGCGGCGCCGGATGTGATCGTCGGGTCGTGGTGCGGCAAGCCGGTTCGGGCGGAACGCATCGCCTCGCGGCGAGGCTGGAACGCGATACCGGCCGTGCGCCACGGCCACATCTACGAGGTGAAGTCCGCGCTGATCCTGCAGCCGGGGCCCGCCGCCCTCACGGACGGCGTGCGCCAGCTGCACGAGCGGATCGCGCGCGCTATCTGATCGCGGGGCCGCCAGGCTCGGCGCGATAGACCATCCGGCCGCGGACGAACGTCATCTGGCAGACGAGATCCTTGAGCTCGGCCGACGGCGCCACGTACGGGTTCCTGTCCCACACCGCCAGGTCCGCCTCCTTCCCCACCTCGATGCTGCCGACGCGATCCTCCAGGAACATCGTGTGCGCGGCCCACCGGGTGTACGAGCGCAGCGCCGTCCGAATGTCGATCGACTCGTCGGTCCCGAATGGTGTCCGCCCGTGCGTGCCGTTCAGCGTCTCCCGGACCACCGACGACCACAGGCCGTAGCGCGCCGGGTACGGCGTGACCGCGAAATCCGATCCGCCGCCCCACTGCACGCCCTTCTGCACGAACGCCCGAAGCGACTTCAGGCGGCGTCCGCGCTCCGGCCCGAGGTTTGCCGCGTAGGTGTCGCCGATCCACCAGAGGAACGGTGCCTGCGCCTCCGGGTACGCCGCGTCGTAGTCGCGCTGCAGCCGCGCCATCACGTCGATGGCGTGATCGGTCGGGGTATTGGCGTGGATGATGCCGTGGCGCAGCCCCTTCGTCGGCGTCGCCTTCAGCAGCTGGTCGTAGGTGTCCACCACCCAGTCGATGGCGCGGTCGCCGATGGCGTGCGTGCTGACGTGGATGCCGGCCGCGTGAAGGGCCGAGACGATCTGCCGGTAGTCGTCGGGGGGCGTGGACGGGTATCCCTGGTTGCCCGCGTCACGGCCGGTGAACTCCTTGTTCCAGTCCTCGTACATCCAGGCCGTCCGGGCGCCGCCGCTGCCGTCCATGAACATCTTCACGCCGCCCGACAGCAGCATGCCGTCGCCGAACGAGGCCGGCGGCTTCGGCTGCCGCTGCACCCGGGCCATCACTGCCGGGCCGTCGGATGCCTGGCGCGCGCCGGACCACAGCGCGAACACGCGGACGGTGAGGGCGCCTTCCTGGAGCAGCTCGCGATACAGCTCCCACTTCAGCTCGCTGATGCCGGGATCCTTGGCGCCCGTCATCCCCTCGCGGTTGAAGTCCTTGACGATCTCGAGGATGCCCTGCTTCTGCTGCTCGCGCGTGAGCGGCGGCACGTGGGTGGTCACGAGGCCTTGTGCCGCCTCCTTCAGCACCCCCGTCGGGTTCCCATCCGCGTCCCGATCGATGGTGCCGGCCGGCGGATCCTTCGTCTCCTTCCGCACCTCCGCCATCTTCAGCGCGTAGGAGTTGGCCACGCCGTAGTGGCCGGTGGTCTGGGTGAGCCACACCGGGTTGTTCGGCGCCACCTTGTCGAGGTCCGCGGCCGTGATGTAGCGGCGCTCGGCTAGCCGGCCCTCGTCCCATCCGCGCCCGCGGATCCACTCCCCGGGCCTGGTCTGCTTCACCCGCGCCGCCACGCGCTGCAGCACGTCGTCCATCGACTTGACCGAGGGATCGCTCAGATCCACGTTGAACAGCTTGTCGGCCTCGGAGAAGTGCACGTGCGAGTCGATGAGCCCGGGCGTGACGGCGCGACCAGCCAGGTCCACGACTTCGGTGGCGGCCCCGACGCGCGCCTTGATCTCCGCGTTCGACCCGACGGCCACAATGCGCCCCGCCGAGACGGCCACAGCCTCGGCCACCGAATCGCGCGCGTCAACCGTCAGGACCGCGCCGTTCATCAGCACCAGGTCCGCCGGCGCCTGCGGCTGCGTCCCAGCCGCCACCGCCCCCACCCACGCCGCCGCCAGCGCAACGACACCCGCGATCGTCTTCCGCATGCCCCACCTCAGCACACACCTTCGTGCTTTGAACCCACGTGCTTTGAACCCACGTGCCTTGAACCCACGTGCCTTGAACCTACGTGCCTTGAACCTACGTGCCTCGAACCTCCGTGCGCAACCCCTCCGTGAACTCACGCACCGCTGTCCAGTATCGTTCAGGGTCCGCTGGCTCGAGGTCGTTGTGATCGCCCCCCTGAATCGCGACGAACTGCTTCGGGCCCCGCACACTCTCGAACAGTTCCTGTCCCAGGCGGAACGGGATGACCGAGTCGCGCTCGCCGTGCAGCACGAGCGTCGGCACCGTGACACCTTCCAGCCAGCGGCTGGCCGGAAAGCTGTAGCTGGAGAACCACGAGAGCAGCCAGAAGGGGCTGCCCTCGAGCACCGCGCGCATGGACGGGAAGCCCGCCTCGAGGATCAGCCCGTCGGGCGCGTGCTCGCGAGCCGCGCGCGCGGCCATCACCGCGCCGAGCGACCGGCCCCAGTAGACGACGGGAACGGCGCCGCGATCCGCCCGTCCACGTACCGCGGCCACAGCCGCTGACACGTCCCGGTAGAGCCCGGCCTCTGAAGGCCGTCCGCTGCTCCGGCCATACCCGCGGTAGTCCAGCGCGAACACCGAGTGCCCCTGCCGCCAGATGCCGACCAGCACCGGTGCCCACATCGAGAGGTGGCCGCCGTTGCCGTGGAAGTAGAGCACCGTGGCGCGCGGCTCTTCGTGCGGCATCCACCACGCGTGCACCCGCTCGCCATCCGACGTCGTCAGATCCATTGGCTGGAAGGGCACGCCGAAGGAAGCCGGCGTCTCGTCCTCGCCCTGAAGGGGGAAGAACGCGAGGCCGCGCTCGAAGAGCCGGACGGCCACGAAGACGGCCGACACGGCTACCATCGCAACCAGGAGGGCCGTCATCATCGTCCGCCAGGGTGTGGGCACTGCGGGGACATCGTATCAATCCGGCCGGCCGGGGCACGTCCGGGCGCGTCATAATGAGGCAGATGCGGACGGTAGCGCTGTCTCTGCTGATCGCCGCCGCGGTGGCTGGCTCGGCCCGTGCGCAGGCGCCTGTCCCGGCGGACGGCACGGCTGCCTCGACGGCCCCCCAACCGGCGGCGGGCCAGGACGCTGCGGTGGATGCCACGAAGATGGGCGTCTCGCTCAGCCGCATCCAGAAGGAGCTCCGCGTATCCGCGGCGCGCGAGCAGGCTTCGGGCACGCCCTTCAAGCTCGAGTACCAGGTGCAGGTCTACGGTACGGCGCCCCGGATCGACATCCTCGAGGACTTCGACATCTCTCGAGGCGCCCCGCTCCAGTACGGGGCGCCTACGCACCAGGAGTTCCTGAATCACTGGACGCCGCAGGCGTATCGGTCTCCGCGCGTTCCGCTGTCCAGCCTCGCGGGCTGGGCGCTCTTCCAGCTGGTGAAGCGCGCCGACAAGTCGAAGTGCGAGCAGGAAATCGCGGAGTACCGGGCCCTGGTCATGCAGGGCGTGCCGGCCGCCGCGCCGCGCTGCACGCAGTAGGCCCTGCCCGGCTGCGCCACGGTCCCGTGGCTCAGGCGAAGACCGGCAGCGCCGGATCGCCCTTCGGGAACAAGGCTTCCTCCTCGGCCCACGCGATCATCCGGCGCACCGCCCGCTCGTCGAGCGCGCGCGTGTAGTCGTTCACGTAGAGCCTGATGTGCCGTGCCGTCACGTCCGGACTCATCTCCTGGGCGTGGGCGGCCACGTAGTCGCCGCTGGCGTCGGGATGCGCGAAGGCGTACTCCACGCTCGCGCGGAGGGCCTGGTCCATCGCGGGCGCCAACGCTGGCGCCAGATCGCGCCGGATGGCAATGGCCGCCAGGGGCAGCGGGCACTGCATCCGCTCCTCCCACACTGTTCCGAGGTCCGCGAGCAGCGTGAGGCCCTTCCCCTCGTACGTGAACCGCCCTTCGTGAATCAGCAGGCCGCAGTCCACGTCGCCGCGCAGCACCGCCTCCTCGATCTGGTCGAAGCGCATGGTCACGGTCTCGAACCGGCCCAGCAGCCGCAGCAGCAGCGCGGCGGTCGTGCGCTCGCCTGGAATGGCAATCCGCCCGCCGACTTCGCGCTTGGACCTGGCGACGATGATGGGACCGACGCCAAAGCCCGCGGCGCCGCCGGCGCGAAGCAGGACATAGCGGTCGCGCAGGCGCCCGTACGCGGCAATCGAGACCTTCGTCACCTCGGCTTCGCCCCGCTCCGCGCGCAGGTTGAGCGCCTCGATGTCATCCATCACCGGTGTCACGCGTGGGCCGGGCACCAGGCCGTGCACGAGCGCGTGGAACGCAAACGTGTCGTTCGGACAGCTCGAGAATCCGAAGGTTACTGGCGGCGCATCCACTCGAGCAGCGCCTCCTGGGCCGCCAGGGCGGCCTCCTTCAGCCGCCAGCGGCTCGTATCGCGGTCGGTCACCATGTTGCTGATGCCGCGCACCTCGCCCACCGCGATGCCGTGGAGGCAGGCGACGTGCGCCACGGCCGCCCCCTCCATGTTCTCCACGGCGCCACCCGTGCGCGCCTCGAGGGCCCGTGCCGCCGCATCCGTGCCCGTGCAGGTGCTCACGGTGACGAACTTCACGCGCCGCTCCGTGGGCCAGATCTGCATCGGCAGGTCGTTGTAGATGGGCCCGGGCGACGCGACCACGGGGAATCCGAGCGCCTTCATGTCCAGGAATCCCGTCGGCGAGGCCGAACCCAGGTCGCCGTAGCACTCCATGTCCGCGCAGGCCACGTCGCCCACCTCCAGGCCGGAACCAGGATAGGCGCCACCCACGCCACAGACCACGATGCCATCAGGCTTCTGGCGGACAATCTCGAGCGTCGCGGCGTGGGCGGCATTCACGGGGCCGACCCCGGTGACCACGATGCGCGTGTCATCGGAGCCGCGCAGCCGCTCGCGCAGGGCTCCGGCCTCGAGCTCCGTGGCCGTGCAGATGAGGAGGGCCACGGAAATCTAGAACAGGCCCAGCTGCAGCTTCGCCGCGTCCGACATCCGATCCTTGGTCCAGGGCGGGTCCCACACGACCTCGACCTTCGCCTCCGTGACCCCCGGCACGCTCGCGGCCTTGTGCTTCACTTCGACGGGCAACGACTGCGCGGCCGGACAAGCGGGCGCGGTGAGCGTCATGCGGATGCCGACGCGCGCGTCGGCATCCACGAGCACGTCGTAGATGAGCCCCAGCTCGAAGATGTTCACCGGAATCTCGGGGTCGTACACCGTCTTGAGCGCGGCGATGACGTCTGGCTGCAGCTCGGCGGTCTTCGCCGCATCGGGGACGATATCGACGATCGACTCCGACTGGTCGGAGGCGGGCGCGTCCACGGGCTCGTCGAAGCCGTGGCCAAAGGGCATCGGGATCATCGGCAGGAACCTCGGGTTCATTCGGTCGTCACGGGCCCCGCCGGCTGGTCCGACACGGCCGCCTTCATCGTGTGCCACGCCAGGCCCGCGCACTTCACGCGGGTCGGGAAATCCCGCACGCCGGAGAGCACCGCCAGCTTGCCCATCTCGGGCAGCGGGCTCCCGGGGGGAGACGTGATCATCTGGTGGAACTGGTCGAAGAGGGCGCGCGCCTGCTCCACCGTTCTGCCCTTGATGGCCTCGGTCATGAGTGACGCCGACGCCTTCGAGATGGCGCACCCGGAGCCCTGGAACGACGCGTCGGTGACGACGCCGTTGTCCACGGTCACGTACAGCGTGAGCCGGTCGCCGCAGAGCGGGTTGTAGCCTTCCTGCGACGCCGTGGGGTGCTCGATCACGCGGAAGTTCCGCGGCTTGCGGTTGTGATCCAGGATGACCTCCTGGTAGAGGTCCGTCAGTTCCGACATCAGCCGAACACCTTCCGCGCCTTGTGGAGCGCGGCGACCAGCGCGTCGATCTCCTCGCGCGTGTTGTATATCGCCAGGGACGCGCGGGCCGTGGCCGGAATCCCCAGGCGGTCCATCACCGGCTGCGCGCAGTGATGCCCCGTGCGGATGGCCACGCCCTCGCGATCCACGATGGTGCCGAGGTCGTGCGGATGGATGCCATCCATCACGAACGAGAGGATGCTGGCCTTGCGCGGCGCGGTGCCAATGAGCGTGAGGCCAGGCACCTGGAGCAGCGCCTCGGTGCCGTACGCCAGCAGCTCGCGCTCGTGCGCCTGGATGCGGTCCATCCCGATGGCGCTGACGTAGTCCACCGCCGCGCCCAGGCCCACGGCGCCCGCGATGTGCGGCGTCCCCGCCTCGAACTTGTAGGGCAGCACGTTCCAGGTGGATCGCTCGAAGGTCACCGAGCTGATCATGTCACCGCCGCCCTGCCAGGGTGGCATCGCATCGAGGACCGCGGCCCTGCCGTAGAGCACGCCGATGCCGGTCGGCCCGTACAGCTTGTGCCCCGTCAGCACGAAGAAGTCGCAGCCGATGGCGCCGACGTCCACTGGCATGTGGTACGCCGCCTGCGCCCCGTCCACCAGCACCATCGCGCCCGCCTCGTGCGCCGCGCGGGTGATCTGTTCCACCGGGTTCACCGTCCCGAGCGCGTTCGACAGTGCCGAGACGGCGACGATCCGCGTCCGCGACGACAGCAGCCGGGCGAAGGCCTCGATGTCGAGCTCGCCCGAATCGAACATCGGGATCACGCGCAGCGTGGCGCCCTTCTCCTCGCAGAGCATCTGCCAGGGCACGATGTTCGAGTGGTGCTCCATCGCGGAGATGAGCACCTCGTCGCCGGCCCTCACATGGGCGCGCCCCCAGGCCTGCGCCACGAGGTTGATGCCCTCGGTGGCGTTCCGCGTGAAAATCACCTCGCGGGCGTCCGCGGCCCCGATGAACCGGCCGATGCGCGCTCGGGCGCCCTCGAAGAGGTCCGTCGCCTTGCCGCTGAGGTAGTGCACTCCGCGATGCACGTTGGCATTGCTCGACGCGTAGTACTCCTGAAGCGCCCGCAGCACCGCGCGCGGCTTCTGCGTGGTGGCGGCGTTGTCGAGGTACACGAGCGGCTTGCCGTGCACCTCGGTGCCCAGGATCGGGAAGTCGGCCCGTATGGCCGTGACGTCGAATGCGGTTGCCGTTGCCATCGCTGTCACCTCGGGGCGCCCTGCGCCGCCTACTGCGCCCTGTCGTGCTCCGCCAGGTCGCGTTCCAGCTGCTTGAAGAGCTCGCGCTCGAGCTGCGCGCGCAGCTGCGGAATCGCGATCCGCTCCAGCACCTCGCCCGCGTAGGCGTGGATGAGCATGTCGCGCGCGTCCTTCCGGTTCAGGCCGCGCGCCTGCAGGTAGAACATCGCTTCCTCGTCGAGCTGTCCCACCGCCGCCCCGTGCGTGCACTTCACGTCGTCGGCGAAGATCTCGAGCTGCGGGTTCGAGTTGATGGTGGCCTCGTCCGACAGGAGGAGCGCCCGGTTGGTCTGCTTCGAGTCGGTCTTCTGCGCATCCAGCCGCACGATGATGCGGCCGTTGAACACGGCCTTCGCCTTGCCGTCCAGGATGCCCTTGTACAGCTCGTGGCTCGTGCAGTTCGGCATGGCGTGGTCGATGGTCGTGTGGTTGTCCACGAGGCTCGAGCCGTCCGCCAGGTAGCAGCCATCGAGGTCCACGTGCGCGCCCTCGCCGGCCAGGACCGCCGTGGCGTCGTTGCGCACCAGCCGGCCGCCCAGCGTGATCGTGCGAAGCTTGAACGAACTGTCCCGATCCGCCTTCACGTGGAGGTTGGTCACGAGGAACGAGCCCTCGGTGCCGCGCTGGTCCAGGCAGCAGTTGACGATGGCCTGTTCCGCCAGCGATGCTTCGACGACGGCGTTGGTGAAGTGCGCCTCGCCGGCCGCGGTGAGGAAGCTGACGGCGACGTTGGACTGGCTGCCGGCGCCCGCCACCATCAGCACGCGCGGATGGATCATCGTCTTCGCCGCGCCACCCGCGATGCAGATGACGTGCACCGGCGTCTCGATGACGGCTCCCTTG
>CAZLBU010000003.1:23206-27602 GCA_964557815.1 uncultured Bifidobacteriaceae bacterium
GAGCGCGCCGTCCTCGAGGAACGCGGTGTTCAGCGCGGCGAACGCCTGCGCGTCCGAAGGCTGCTGGCCGAGCACGCCGCACTCGGGCGCCCCCTGCGCGATGGCGGCCGCGAGGCTGCCCACTTTGAGCCCGACGGGAATGGTCGTCAGGTCCGACAGCTCGGGCGCGAATCGGCCGTTGAGGAGCACGATCCGGACCGCGCCCGGCACCGCCACGCGCGAGACGAGCGGCGCGGGGTTGGTCGGGGTGCCCTCCGGCAGCTTGAACGCCGTCTGGGCAATCGCGGACACGTTGGTGAAGCGCCACTCCTCCTGCCGCGTCGTCGGGAAGCCGAGCCGCTCGAACGCGTCTCGCGCCTGGCCGCGCAGCGATTTCAGCCATGCGGGAGCCGCGTCGCCGCGCCCGCGCACGAAGCGCTCGTGCTCGACGAGGTACGAGTCCAGGCCTTCTGCCACCGGTGTCATCACCGCGCACCCTTCACGCCGGCCGCCAGCGTCCGATCCGTCGCGTCGGTGCCGTCGCTTGCGGCCGCCGCGGCCTGCTCCAGCCAGCCGTACCCCTTCTCTTCCAGCTCCAGCGCCAGCTCGCGCCCGCCCGACTTCACCAGCCGGCCCTCGCTCAGCACGTGCACGAAGTCCGGGACGATGTAGTTGAGCAGCCGCTGGTAATGGGTCACGACGATGAACGCGCGCTCGGGGCTCCGCATCGCGTTCACGCCGTTCGACACGATGCGGAGCGCGTCGATGTCGAGGCCCGAGTCGGTCTCGTCCAGGATGGCGAGCGTGGGCTCGAGCACCGCCATGTGGAAGATCTCGTTGCGCTTCTTCTCGCCGCCCGAGAAGCCCTCGTTCACCGAGCGCTGCAGCATCGCCTCGTCGACGTCCAGGAGCTTGGCCTTCTCCTTGACGATGGCCATGAAGTCCATGGCGTCGAGGTCCTCGAGCCCGCGCTCCTTCCGGACGGCGTTGAGCGCCGCCTTCAGGAAGTAGGCGTTGTTCACGCCCGGGATCTCCACCGGGTACTGGAACGCCATGAACACGCCCTTGCGTGCGCGCTCGTCGGCGGCCATCTCGAGCAGATCCTCGCCGCGGTACAGCACGCGGCCGCCGGTGACCTCGTAGCCTGGATGCCCCGCCAGTGCGCGGGCCAGCGTGCTCTTGCCTGAACCGTTGGGCCCCATGATGGCGTGCACTTCGCCGGGGTTCACTTCGAGATTCACGCCGCGGAGAATCAGCTTGTCCTCCGCCTTCACCTGCAGGTCCTTGACTGTGAGTAGTGACATGACGCTGTGAGTGTCCTTGGTCTTGGGTCTTGGGTCTTGGGTCTTGGGTCTTGAGGTCTTGAGGTCCTGGGTCCTGGGTTATCCCACCGAGCCCTCGAGCGAGATGCCAAGCAGCTTCTGCGCCTCGACGGCGAACTCCATGGGCAGTTCTCGGAACACTTCCTTGCAGAAGCCGCTCACGATCATGTTGATGGCGTCTTCCTTCGAGATGCCGCGCTGCTCGCAGTAGAAGATCTGGTCCTCGCCAATCTTCGACGTCGAGGCCTCGTGCTCGACCTTTGCCGAGGTGTTCTTGATCTCGAGGTACGGGAACGTGTGCGCGCCGCAGCGGTCGCCGATGAGCAGCGAGTCGCACTGCGAGTAGTTGCGCGCGTTCTGCGCGTTCTTGCCGATCTTCACCGCGCCGCGATAGGTGTTCTGGCCGCGGCCGGCCGAGATGCCCTTCGAGACGATGGTGCTGCGCGTGTTCTTCCCGAGGTGGATCATCTTCGTGCCGGTGTCCGCCTGCTGGTAGTTGTTGGTCACCGCCACCGAGTAGAACTCGCCCACCGAGTCGTCCCCCTGCAGGATGCAGCTGGGGTACTTCCAGGTCACCGCCGAGCCGGTCTCGACCTGCGTCCACGTGATCTTGCTGCCCCGGCCCTTGCAGAGGCCACGCTTGGTCACGAAGTTGTAGATGCCGCCGACGCCGTTCTTGTCGCCCGGGTACCAGTTCTGCACCGTCGAGTACTTGATCGTGGCGTGGTCCAGCGCCACGAGCTCCACGACCGCCGCGTGCAGCTGGTTCTCGTCGCGCTTGGGTGCCGTGCAGCCCTCGAGGTAGCTCACCGAGGCGCCCTCCTCGCAGACGATGAGCGTCCGCTCGAACTGCCCGGTCTCCTTCGCGTTGATACGGAAGTAGGTGGAGAGCTCCATCGGGCACTTCACGCCCTTCGGTACGAAGACGAAACTGCCGTCGCTGAACACGGCCGAATTGAGCGCCGCGAAGAAGTTGTCCGTGTGCGGCACGACCGAGCCGAGGTATTGACGCACCAGGTCCGGGTGCTCCTTCACCGCTTCCGAGAACGAGCAGAAGATGATGCCCAGTTCCGCCAGCTTCTTCCGGAACGTGGTGGCCACCGACACGGAGTCGAAAACCGCGTCCACGGCGACGCCGGCCAGGATCTGCTGCTCCACCAGCGGGATGCCCAGCTTGTCGAAGGTCGCCCTGATCTCAGGGTCCACTTCGTCCATGCTGTTCAGCTTCTTCTTCTCTTTCGGCGCCGCGTAGTACGAGATGGCCTGGTAGTCCACCTTGTCATACGTCACGTTCTGCCACGTGGGCTCGGTCATCTTGAGCCACGTGCGGTACGCCTTCAGGCGCCACTCGAGCAGCCACTCGGGCTCGTCCTTCTTGGCCGAGATGAGGCGGATGATGTCCTCGTTCAGCCCCTTGGGCGCGATGTCCTGCTCGATGTCGGTGACGAACCCGTACTTGTACTCGGTGTTCGCCAGTTGCTCGATGACGTCGGTCGATGTCGACATGTGGGTCCTACGCGGAAAACGATTCGCCGCAGCCGCACGTGCTCTTCGCGTGCGGGTTCCTCAACGTGAAGTTCGTGGCCATCAGGTTGTGCTCGTCGAAGTCGAGCACCGTGCCGTCCAGCAGCTTCAGGCTGCGGAGATCGACGAAGACCTTCGCGCCGCCGGGGCCCTCGAATACCTGGTCGGTGGCCCGTGGCCCTTCGTCGAACGCGAAGGTGTAGGCGTAGCCCGAGCAGCCGCCCGCCTTGATGGCGATGCGCAGGCCGCCCGTGTCCTGATGGTGCTTCGCCAGCTGCCGCGCGATGACCCGCGCCGCGCTCTCGGTGATCTCAATCATGGCCGTCTGCCTGCCTTCTCCATCACATCGTCCAGGGCCTTTCGGGCCGCCTCCATCACCAGGCGCGCGACGTGCGCGCGCTCGGCCGGCAGCGCAAGGGCGTCGACCACGCGCTCCGGCGTGATGCGACGGCCGTCGTCCAGCGCGGTCCCTTCCAGCCATTCGGCCACCAGGCCCGCCGAGGCGATGGCCGCGCTGCATCCAAAGACCTTGAATCGGGTCTCGACGATTCGTCCCGCGTCGCCGCGGACCTGGATCCGCACCGTCGTGCCTTCATCCAGCGTCCCAGCCTGCCCAGTGCCGATGTCGGCCTGCCCCTCGGGCCACTCGCCCACCCGGCGGGGATTGCGCACGCGCTCGAGCACCGCCGCGGAGTACATCTCCGTGCTCCCTACCGGCCCGCACCGGTCGCCGCCAGCGGCGCCGCCGGTGACGTCCGCCGCAGGTGCCCCACGACGTCCGCCACATGCGAGGCCGCGCGGTCGATGTCTTCGGCCGTCGTGCGTCGCCCGATCCCGAAGCGCAGTGAAGCCAGCGCCTCGGTCCTGCCCATCCCCAGCGCCACCAGCACGTGCGAGGGCTCCGCGCTCGTGCAGGCCGCCCCGGAGGACACGGCGATCTCGGTGAGCCCGACGAGCAGCGATTCGCCCTCGATGCCCTCGAAGCGCACGTTCAGGTTCCCCGGCAACCGCGGCGCCTCCGCGCCGTTCATCGACACGCCGCCGGCCCGCTCCTGCAGCCGCTGCCACAGGCGGTCTCGCAGCGCGCCCACACGACGCGCCTCGTCCGGCATCTCGCGCCCCGCCACCTCGCACGCCGCGCCGAATCCGACGATGCCCGGCACGTTCAGCGTGCCCCCACGGAGCCCTCGTTCCTGCCCGCCGCCGCGAACCGGCGCGGCCAGCCTCTTCTCCACGCCGCGTTTCACGTAGAGCGCGCCCACGCCTTTCGGCCCGTACAGCTTGTGCGCGCTGAACGACGCCAGGTCCACGCCGAGCGCGGCCACATCCACCGGCACCTTGCCGAGCGCCTGGACCGCATCCGTGTGCACCAGGGCGCCCTGCGCGTGCGCGAGTCGCGCGATGTCGGCGAGCGGTTGCAGGACACCAATCTCGTTGTTCGCCAGCATCACGCTGACCAGCGCAGTGTCGGGCGTGATCGCCCGCGCCACCGCATCGAGACCGATCAGGCCCGTTGCCTCCACCGGCAGCTCGGTCACCGTCCAGCCGGAAGACATCAGCTGGCGACACGG
>CAZLBU010000003.1:27612-30797 GCA_964557815.1 uncultured Bifidobacteriaceae bacterium
GGTCGAGCACGGCCTTGTGCTCGGTGGCGACGGTCACGATGTGCCGGCGAGCCACAGGCGACGCCGCCGCCACGCCCGCGATGGCCAGATGGTTGGCCTCCGTCGCGCCGCTCGTGAACACCATCTCGCGCGCGCCGGCCCCCAGCAGCGCCGCCACCTGCCTGCGCGCCCGCTCCACGCCTTCGTTCGCCTCCCAGCCGAAGCGATGCGTGCGGCTCGCGGCGTTGCCGAAGGTGGCGGTGAAATACGGCAGCATCGCCTCGAGCACGCGAGCGTCCACGGGCGTCGTCGCGTGATGATCGAGGTAAATCACGGTCGACCTGCTGACCGGCCCCACCACCTACGACCCCCCCGCCGGCGAGACGAACACGAGGGGCGACACCTTCACGGCCTGGCGGACAGGCGTCTCGGTGTCGGCCGCCAGTTCAGCGACCGACACGGTACTCAGCGTGTCCACGATTCGGCTCTTGATCTTCCAGAGCGGGTCTCGAATGCTGCAGGTCCCGAACTGCTCGCAGGCGTGGTCGTCAGGCGAGCACGCGGTCACGGTCACCGGGCCGTCCACGGCCTGGATGACGTCGGCCACGCTGATGCCCGCCGCCGGTCGGCCCAGCCGGTAGCCGCCGCGGGTTCCCTGCACCGAGACGAGCAGCCTGGCCCGGACGAGGCGCTGCAGGATCTTCGCCAGCAACTCGAGCGGGATGGCGTAGGCCTCGGAGATCTCCCGCGCGCTCGACGAGTCGCCGCTGTCCTGCCGCATCGCGAGGTGTTTCATCGCGATGAGGGCGTAGTCCGACTTCTTCGAGAACCTCAACATAGGGGCTGGGCGAATATCCGACCGCCGAAGTCCTATTTTAGTGCGGGAACTCGGACCTGGCAAGTCGGGGATTGGCGGGCGCATGGGCCGCTGCGCGGTGGGCGCGACCTGGCCGCGTGGGCCCGCCTGCGGCGGGTGGGGTCTCCCACCAAAGGCGGCGCGAGGCGGCCCTACCGTAGGCCTACCCCGCGCGGGCCCACGGCGCGAGGGGCCGCCCCCTGGGGGCCCACTGCGCGAAGCGCGGCCCACCGAGCCGCGCAAGCGGCGAGGCCCGCTAGTACTTGGGCTGGCTCGGATCGACTTCGTCGCTCCACCGCAGGATGCCGCCCGTCAGGTTGAGCACCCGGGGGAAGCCGACGCTGCGCAGGTACGAGGCCGCCTTGGCGCTGCGCACGCCGGAACGGCACTGGCAGACGACCAGGAGGTTGCGGTCGATCTCGGCGTGCCGCTGGGGAATCTCACCCAGAGGGATGAGGACCGCCCCTTCGATTCGCGCGATCTGGTACTCCTGCGGTTCGCGGACGTCCACGATGACCAGGGAGTCGCCCCGGTCCATGGCCGCCTTCAATTCTCGCGGTGTGATGTCGGTCATGTCGGAAATCGCATCGTTTTCCCGGGTGATCGTGCCTGGCCCTGCCGTCACGCCGCCCGTGATCCCACAGAACTGCTCGTAATCGATCAGCTCGCGGACGGTCGGGTGGTCACCGCACACCGGGCACTCGGGGTCGCGGCGCAGCTTCAACTCACGGAATTTCATCCGGAGCGCGTCGTAGATGAGGAAGCGGCCGATGAGCGCCTCGCCCGTGCCGAGGATCAGCTTGATGGCCTCGGTGGCCTGGATGGTGCCGATGATGCCGGGCAGCACGCCCAGCACGCCGGCCTCGGCGCAGCTGGGCACGAGCCCGGGTGGCGGCGGCTCGGGGTACAGGCACCGGTAGCACGGGCCGCCCTGCGTGGCGAACACCGACGCCTGTCCCTCGAAGCGGAAGATGCTGCCGTAGGCATTGGGCTTGCCGAGCAGCACGCACGCGTCGTTGACCAGGTACCGCGTCGGGAAGTTGTCGGTCCCGTCGAGGATGACGTCGTAGGGCGCGAAGATGTCGAGCGCGTTGGACGAGTTGAGCGCCGTGTCGTAGGTCTCGACGTGAACGTTCGGGTTGAGCGCGGTGATCTTGTCCTTCGCGGAAGCGAGCTTCGGGCGACCCACGTCAGGCGTGGTGTGCAGCAGCTGGCGCTGCAGGTTGCTCATGTCCACGACGTCGAAGTCCACGACGCCAATGGTCCCCACTCCGGCTGCGGCCAGGTACATGGCGGCAGGAGACCCAAGGCCGCCCGCGCCGATGCACAACACCTTTGCCGCCTTCAGCGCACGCTGCCCGTCCATCCCCACTTCCGAGAGGATCAGGTGCCGGCTGTAGCGCCGCACTTCGTCCGGCGAGAGCGACGGCAGCACCGACGCCTCCGCGGCGCCGCTCCCGCCCGCGACCGACGGGATGATGCTCACCACGTCGCCCGCGTTGAGCGGCGTGGCCTCCTTCTGGAGGTAGCGGATATCCTCGTCGTTGACGTAGATGTTCACGAAGGTGCGGAGCTTGCCCTCACCCGTGTACAGGTGGGTCCTCAACGCGGCATACTTCGTCGTCAGGCCCTGCAGCAGCTCGCCCACCGTCTGGCCGTCCACTTCGACGGCGTCCTGCTTGTCCGTGAACGGGCGGAGCGGCGTGGGTATCAATATTTTCGTCGGCATACTCGCTCACTCACTCTTCTTCACCAGGCTCCCGGGCCCCGACCCCAGGCCCCTGGACTTCAAGACCTCAAGACTTCAAGACCTCTTCGGTCAGTATCTCCTCCTCGAACCGCTCACGATCGTCGCTGAGGCGCCACGCGGTCATCTCCCGGGGCGCGCCACCAGCGACCGACAGGATCACGTACGCGAACACCGGCCACGCATGATCCAGATCGTACTGCGACGGGCGTGCAGGGTGATCCGGGTGCGAATGGTAGAACCCGAGCAGTGCCAGCCCGTGGCGGCTCGCGCGCTCCTCGGCCGCCCGATAGTCGTCCGGACGGACCAGAAACCGGCGGCGCGGACCCTCCTCGGTGGTGTTCGGCAGCGGGCAGGCCTCGGTCGCCACGCCGTCCCGGCCCAGAATGGCGCCGCAGCACTCGTGCGGATACGTCTCCCGGCCGTGCGCGCGGATGGCGTCGGCCACACCCGGGCCCAGCACCAGCCCACTCGTCACGAGGCCTCCCAGAACCGCTCGGAGAGGTAACGGTTCCCGGTGTCGCACAGAATCGTCACGACGACGGCGGGGGGCCTGGCCACACGCGTGGCCGCCAGGACGTTGGCGCCCGACGAGATGCCGAC
>CAZLBU010000004.1:0-19855 GCA_964557815.1 uncultured Bifidobacteriaceae bacterium
TGATGAGCACCAGTTCCTCGGGCTTGATGCCGATCCAGCCAGCCGCCGAGGCCACGGTCCGGGCCACGCTCTGGGTGGACCCGTGCAGGTAGCACTTGCCGTTCTGCCAGTAGGCCATGGCCGTCCGCGTCTCGAGCGGCTGGTGGCTGGTGGACTGCTGATAGTGGTCGCGCTCGATGACGAGGTCGGCCTCCGCGAAGCCTTTCTCGACGTCGCCGAACACCAGCGTCTCCGAGGCCTCGGCGTTCGAGGGGAACGTGCCGGCCTCCACCTGGGCGATGTCCGCGGCGGTCCACTTCAGCGACTGGAGGTTCGCGCCGACGAAGACGTTGCCACCCACGCGGCCGTCGGGCCCGCCGGGCCTGAGCGAGTCGAGCGGGTCGATGACGAACGGGAGCGGCTCGTAGTCCACGACGATCCGCTCGATGGCGGCCGCGGCGATCTCTTCCGAGTCGGCGGCGACGGCAAGAATGGGCTCGCCCTCGTAGACAGGCTCCTTGGTGAGCGCCACCTCGGCCGGCACATTCGGGCGCGGCGGCGCTGGCGGCTGGGCGGCCGCGGGCGCGGCAGCGGCCGCGGCGGCTGCCGGGGCCGCGGCACCGGCGGCGGCGCCGGCGGCGGGCGGCGCGGCTCCAGCCGGCGCGCCGGGCGCCCCCTGCGGACGGGGCGCGGCCGGGGCGGGCGGCGGCCCGGGGGGCGGGGGCGGCGCGGGCATGTCGTCGGCGGTCAGGACGGCGTGGACGCCGGGCATGGCCAGCGCGGCGCTGGCGTCGATGCGCGTGACCCGCGCGTGCGGGCGCGGGCTGAGCAGCAGCTTGACGAACAGCATGCCCTCGGCGCGGTAATCCTCGGCATAGCGCGCCTTGCCCGTGACCTTCGCCACCAGGTCCGGCGTGACGTAGTTCTTGCCGATCAGCTTGTAGTCCGCCATCTCAGGCCCTCCGCATCGCGTCGGCGGCATGCATCATGACGTCGAGGATCTTGTTGTAGTCCGCGCAGCGGCACAGGTTGCCGGAGATGCCATGCGCCAACTGGGCCCGCGTGGGACTCGGGTTGGTCTTCAGGTAGCCGACCGTGGCCATGACGAACCCGGGCATGCAGAACGCGCACTGGAAGCCCTGGCCATCCACGACGGCCTGCTGCACCGGGTGGAGCGTGCCATCCGGGGCCGCGAGCCCCTCGATGCTGACAATCTTCTTGCCCCGCACCGTGTGCGTGAGCACCGAGCACGAATAGTGCGGCACATCGTCCACCAGGACGGTGCAGGCGCCGCACTCCGCGCGGTCGCACCCCAGCTTCGTGCCGGTCAGCCCGAGCTTGTAGCGCAGCGTCATCGCGAGCGTCTCGTGCTTGAGCACGTCCACGCGCCGCTCCTGCCCGTTCACGTTGAGCGTGATGAGGCGCTCCACCGATCCCGGCAGCGAGCTGTCCTGGCCGGCGATGTTCGCGCGGAACAGATACGCCGACGCGGAAACCGTGGCCCCCGCGGCAATCACGCCCTTGATGAAGTTACGTCGGGACACGCCCGGCTGGCCGCCGGGCACACTGGTGATCGGGCCTTCTGGCATGGGTCCCCCCAAAACGGGTGAATAGTAGCAGATCCGGGTCAACTATGATCAAGGGATGCACGCATGGCACGACGTCTACGTCGACGACCACCTCATCGAATCCGCCTTCCCGGTGGTGATCGAGGTGCCGATGGGCAGCAAGAACAAGTATGAGCTGGACAAGGAAACCGGATTCCTCCGGCTCGACCGCGTGCTCCACAGCGCGGTGCACTACCCCGCCAACTACGGCTTCATCCCCCGCACCTACTGCGACGACTGGGATCCGCTCGACGCGCTGGTCCTCGGCCAGGAATCGGTGAATCCGCTCACCATCGTAGAAGCTCGCGCGATTGGTGTCATGCGGATGAGAGATGAGAAGGGGATCGACGACAAGATCATCGCGGTGAGCACCAGGGATCCCGCGGTCACGGACTACCCCGACCACAAGAGCCTGCCCGCCTACCTGTTGCGCGAGATCAAGCGCTTCTTCGAAGACTACAAGATCCTCGAGAACAAGCAGGTCGTCGTGGAGAACTTCCTGGGCACCGAAGAAGCCGTGCAGATCATCCGCGACTCACTCGAGATGTACCGGCAGCTGCGACGGGGCGAGCTGAAGCGGTAGGGCGGCGCTTCGCGCCGTGAGCCTCGCTCCACTCGGTGGGCGCTCGCTGCGCTCGCGTCGGCGAGAGCACACGCCCCCAGCACGGCTGTCCCTCCGGGCCAAGGGCCGACCACCCGTCGCCGAACGCGGCCGCAGGCCGCGCCCACCGAGCGAAGCGAGGCCCGCCGAAGGCCCACGGCGCAACGCGCCCCCACCCGCAGCGCTGCCTCACGGCACCCGGACGATCCGGCCCTCCGCCGCCCGCAGCAACCGATCGTGAATCGCGGCCCCGATGGCCTCGGCGCCCACCCCAATCGCCAGCATCACGTCCGGCCCCTCGGCGTCCAAAGCCCGCATCGTGTCGAAGAGCCGGCGCGCCGCCTCCCCGGGATCGCGCCGGGGGCCGAAGGCGCGCGCCATCACGCGCCCGCTCGAGGCGAGTGCCGCGATGCGGGGCGCCAGTGCCATCACGTCTTCCTCCGGCGCAAGGATGCCGATGCGGCTCCCCTGCCCGGCCAGCTGGCGCGCGTCGCGGCCCACCCGGGCGACGACAGCCTCCGGCGCGCCCTCGTACAGCGTCACGCGTGCGCGAGGGGCGTAGTGCCGGAGCAGCTGCCCGGGGGCCGGCTGCGCGGTATCCGCCTCACCGGCGCGTGACTCCACCACCAGGGCGGGCACGAGCGCCAGCAGCTGCTCGCGCGTGATCCCGCCCGGGCGTCGCAGCACGGGCGGCGAGACCGTGCAGTCCACGATCGTCGACTCGACGCCGATGGGCGTCGGACCGCCGTCCAGCACGAGGTCGATCCGCCCGTCGAGGTCCTCGAGCACGTGCGCCGCACGCGTGGGGCTCGGTCGCGAGAAGCGATTGGCGCTCGGCGCCGCGACCGGCACGCCGGCGGTCTCCATCAGCGCGCGCGCCACGCGGTGCGCGGGCACACGCACGGCCACCGTCGGCAGCCCCGCCGTCACCACGTCCGGGATGCTCGGCTTCTTCGGCACGATCAGGGTCAGCGGCCCCGCCCAGAACGCGATCGCCAGCGTCCGTGCCTCTGCCGGTACCCGGGACGCCACCTGCCCCAGCTGCCCCACGTGCGCGATATGGACGATGAGCGGATCGGTGGAGGGGCGGCCCTTGGCTTCGAAGATGCGGCGGACCGCGTCGGGATCCAGCGCATTGGCTCCGAGGCCGTACACGGTCTCGGTCGGGAAAGCGACCAGCCCCCCACGACGGATGACCTCCGCGGCCTCCGCAATCGCGTCGGGATCGGGCCGCTCGGGATCGACCACCAGCGTGCGCGTCACGGCGCCGCCTGCTTCCGTTCGAGCACGCCGCTGCCGAGCAGCAACTGCACCACGCGCCCGTAGCCGGCCACACCAGCCTCGGCCCCCTGCGACCTGATGGCCCGGTCGTAGGCGACCCAGCTGGCGCGGTCCAGCCACCGGACGCGGCTGCGCAGGCGGGCCTCGATGGCCTCCTGGTCCAGCCGAGGGCCGTCCGCCAGCCCGGCGAGCACCAGGTCCCGCGTCACCGGCTGCAACTGCCGGGCGGCCTCGAACACCAGGAAGAGCCACGCGCTGTACCGCGAGGCCACATCGGCGTCGAGCGCCGCCAGGACACCCACGAAGCTCGCGTCCTCTTCGGGAGCGAATCCCGAAAGATGCGCCCACTCGTGCGCCAGCACGTACGGCCGCTCGGGACCGGTCAGGTCGGGATTGAGGTAGGTTTCGAGGAACAGCGGCGCCAGCATGCCGCTCACGCCGACCGCGCGCATGTAGGGCGCCGTCAGCGGTTGCTTGGGCGTGGCGAAGACCGTGGGCGTCGGCCGGCCCAGCTCGCGCTCCACCCGGTGCAGTGCCGCGGCCAGGTCGGCTGGCACGGCGTCGATGGCCGGAAACCCCTGCGCGTGCGCCGGCGCGTGCAGGCGATTGGCCTCGTCGACCGCGCGATCCGCCAGCGCGCGCACCGCGGCGGGTGTCACACGCTCCGCGCGGAATCCGTCGAGGGAAACCTCGACGCCGGGCCGCCGGTAGTTCTGTCCCCAGGCCACGAGGAACCAGAGATAGCCCAGTGACGCCGCCGCCAGCGCGACCAGGGTCACTCGCAGCAGGGGTGCGAGCCGGCGGCGCTTCCAGCCACGCCGCGCGGCCACGATGGTGGCCACCGCGAGGCCCACGCCCAGCCCGAGCACGAGGACGTCGAACAGCGGAATGCGTGTGCGATTGGAGAGCGGGGTGAGAACGGACTGAAGCGCCGGATAGAGGCGTGTCCCGTACGCCGCAGTGACGGCCTCCGGCACCTGCAGCGTCGCCGCGCCAACGGCCGCGACCGTCACGAGCACGCAGAGAAGGGTGAACCGGCGCATGAACAGGGCCGGATGGGATCCGGCGCGGCCATCCCTAGGGGACCGAGAAGGTGACCTCGTTCGAGGCCGGGCTCGTCCCGCAGGCGTTGCGCGAGTAGACGCGCACGAAGTAGGTGCCCGCCGGCGTCGGCCGGCCGAAGCTGGTCTGCGTGGCGGGCACGACGTAAGTGCCCTGGTTGTTCAGGCCGGCCTGGCTGCCCACTTCAATCACATACGTCGTCGGCGGGTTCTCGCCAGCGGGCGCGGTCCAGGTGCCGGTCACCATCTCGCCGTTTTTCGAGTACGTGAGGTTGGCTGGAGCGGAAGGCGGCGCCGCGCAGTCGAACTGGCGCCCGCCCGGGCGGTTCTGCCCGCTGCGCATCACCCAGAGCCCCACCAGCACGACCGCAGTGATGACGACAACGACGGCAACGATTCCGTTCTTGTTCATGTGTCGGGTCCGAAGGCCGCGAGACGTGAGGGCCTCGCGGCGTTTCATGACGTGGTCGGGATGCCGGGATTCGAACCCGGGACCTCCTGCACCCCAAGCAGGCGCGCTAGCCAGGCTGCGCTACATCCCGAAAAGCAAGTGCTCCGTGCGGTGGGCCACCCGCCCGCGCGCGATCATGCGCTCGGTCGCCGGGTGCCCTTGCCGCCGCGCTTGGCCGAGGCGGCCGGCGCGGCAAGTACCAACTCTGGCTGGGTGTGTTCGGTCGACAGCATCTGCAGGATGCCCTGCAGCCCATCGCGCACCGCGCGCACGCGCTCGCGCGCCCGCTCGCCCAGCACCTCCTCCACCAGTACCGTCGGACGCTCTGAGCCGTCGTCCGACTCCTCCAGCCGCCGTCGCGCACCCGCCAGCGTCAGGCCTTCGCCGAACACCAGCGACTTGATGCGCAAGACCATCTCGAGATCCTGGCGCCGATAAACGCGCGGCCCGCCGTTCGAGGGCGCCTGTCCCAGCTGCGGAAACTCCGCCTCCCAGGACCGCAGCACGTATGGCTGCACCTCGGCGACCTCACACACCTCAACGGCCTTGAAAAGCTCCCGCTTGGGTGTTGCCATCTCCAGACGTATCCCGCACGACAGTATAACCGGAACGAAGGTTCTCAGGTTCTCGGGTTCTCAGGTTCTCAGGTTCTCATGTTCAACCCGAGAACCCCAGAACCCCGGAACCCCAGAACCTCCAGAACCTCCAGAACCTATCCCCTGCCCTTCCCCCTCCGTTCCGCCCGCCGGCGCACCGAGATGCGGATGGGAGTCCCGAAGAAGCCGTACTCCTGGCGCAGGCGGTTCTCGAGAAACCGCTCGTACGAGAAGTGGAACTTCGTCGCGACATTGGTGAAGAGCACGAACGATGGGGGCGCCACGCCTGTCTGCGCCGCATAGAGGACCCGGACGTTCCGCCGCCCCGGGCTCACCGGCGGGTGGGCCGTCGTGATGGCCTCGACAAACCGGTTCAGCTCGCCGGTCGGCACCCGGATGTGGCGCGCGGCCGACACCTTGTCGATGGTCTCCAGGAGCTTGCCCGTGCGCTCGCCCGTTCTGGCCGAAATGTGGAGGATGGGCGCGAAGTCCAGGAACTTCAGCTGGAACCGGAGGTTCTCGTCGAACACCTTGGCGCCCTCCTGCCCGTGCACCTTCATCAGGTCCCACTTGTTCGCGACGATGATCACGCCGCGGCCGGCCTCCACCGCGGCACCCGCGATGGCGCCGTCCTGGTCGGTGGGCCCCTCGGTGGCATCGATCACGAGCACGACGATGTCGGCGCGCTCGATGGCGCGCTTCGCCAGCATCACGCTGAGCGTCTCGACCTGCCCCGATCGCGCCACGCGACCGGGGCGCCGGATGCCGGCCGTGTCCACGATCCGGAACTGCCGGCGGTGCCACGTGAGCAGCGAGTCCACCGAGTCGCGCGTCGTGCCGGGGACCTCGGACACAATCATGCGCTCCTCTTGCAGCAACCGGTTCACCAGCGACGACTTGCCGGCGTTCGGCCGCCCGACGATGGCGACGGCGGTTTCCGTGGCCGCGGCCTCCTCGGCTGCCACCCGCGGGGCGTTGGGCAATCGGGCAAGCACGGCATCCATCAGTTCGGCGACGCCCATGCCGTGCTCGGCGCTCACCTCGACCACGGGATCGAACCCCAGCCGGTAGAGTTCGAGCGCACCGTCGCGGGCGCGACGGTCGTCCATCTTGTTGATGGCCAGGATGACGGGCACGCCAGTGGCGCGGATCGCCCTGGCCACGTCCTGGTCACCGGGGACCAGGCCCTCGCGGCCGTCGGCCACCATCACGATGAGATCGGCCTCGGCCAGCGCCCGCTGCCCGCGTTCGACGACCAGCGCATGGAGCGGATCCTGGCTGGCGCCGAACAGCCCGCCGGTGTCGGTCAGCAACACGGCGCGGTCCTGCCAGGTGGCCGGATGCGTGATCACGTCGCGCGTGGTGCCCGGAATCGGGGCCACGATGGACCGGCGCGTCCCTGTTAACCTGTTGAAAAGCGTAGACTTACCGACATTTGGTCGGCCCACGAAGACGACGGCGGGGATTCGGCGCTCGGCCACGGGAGTCCTCCGATCTTACAGGTACAGAAGGACTTGCGGTTTGACAGGCGTAAGTGCCACGGATTACGATACTTACGCGGATCGAGGAGCGCACGAGGGCATGATCAAGGTGGACATCGTCAACGAAGTGTCGAAGGTCGCCGAGATTACCAAGGTCAAGGCGGAGCTGGCCGTCGATGCGGTGTTCGAAGCCATGCGCCACTCGATGCAGCGCGGGGAACGTATTGAGCTGCGGGGCTTTGGCGTGTTTCAGGTGAAGCCCCGAAAGCGCGGCATCGGCAGGAACCCGCGTACGGGCAAGGAAGTGCGCATCCCTCCCGGCCGCACCATTCGTTTCAAGCCCGGCAAAGAGTTGCAGAACATCGGGTAACGTCCTGTGTCCCACCCGCAGGAGCCCGGATTCGATCGGGCTCCCTTTCCTGTATTCCCGGCACGCGCCGATCTCGATGACCTGTTCGCCGAGCGTGCGCTCCCGCCGCCACCACGCCCCCGGGATCGGATCTGGGTGCACGTGCTGTTGCTCGTGCTCACCTTTGCCTCCACCACGCTCGTGGGAGGCTGCCACTACCTGAGTTTCGAGCAGGCCTTCCAGGAGATGCCGGCCATGGGCGCGCAGGAGAGCCGCGACTGGCTGGCGGGGCTCTTCTCGGAGCCGTCGTTCTACCTGAACGGCCTCTGGTACAGCCTCACGGTGCTGGGCATTCTGGGGTGCCACGAGATGGGCCACTACGTGGCCTGCCTGCGCTACGGCGTGGATGCCACGCGCCCCTATTTCCTGCCTGCCCCCCTGCCCTTGACCGGCACGCTCGGCGCGTTCATCCGCATCCGCTCGCGCATTCCCTCGAAGGTGGCCCTCTTCGACATCGGGATCGCGGGCCCGATTGCCGGGTTCGTGGTGGCGGTGCCCGCGCTCGTCGCGGGGCTGGCCCTGTCGGAAGTCGTCGAGCTGCCCGCCGACCAGACCGACCTGGTGTCGCTCGGCGAGCCGCTGCTCTTCCGCTTCGCCGCGTGGCTCATCTTCGGCGACGTGCCCGACGGGTACTCCATCAACATGCACCCCATGGCGTTTGCCTCGTGGTTCGGGCTGCTGGCCACGGCGCTGAACCTCTTCCCCGTCGCGCAGCTCGACGGCGGGCACATCAGCTACGCGGTGCTGGGGCGGCGCTCCATCTGGGTCACCCTCGCCATGGTCCTCGTCGCGGTCGGCCTCGCGTCGTTCTCGGCGAGCTGGATTGCCTGGACGGTGATGATCCTGCTGATGCTCTTCATCGTCGGGCCCCGGCACCCGCCGACGCTGGACGACTACACCCCGCTCGACTCCACGCGCCTGTGGCTGGCACTCTTCGCGTTGTTCATGCTGGTCGTCTGCTTCACGCCCGCGCCCATCGAGCCGTTCGTGACGGGAGGGGGCTGAGAGGCTTGTCCATTGAGTGATTGGTGATTGACGATTTTGCGATTCATTGGGCGATCGGGCGATTGGGCATTGGGCATTGGATTGAGCGATTGAGGGATTGGGCGATTGAGGGATTGAGGGATTGAGGGATTGAGGGGTTGGTGATTCGGCGATTCGGTGAGCCGCTGAAGGGGCGGCGCGAGTGCCGAATCCGGCAGTGCCCGGATCGCTCAATGCCCCAATCACAATGCGCAATGCCCCATCGCCAATCGCCCACTGAATCACCCGATTGGCAATCGGCAATCATCAATGGGCACCCTCACCCACGCCCTTACAGCATGGACACTGGGTCGACGTCCACGGCGGTGCGGCGCGCGATTGAGGGCACGGTAGCGAGGGCGGCGCGCAGCGGCTCGCGCATCGATGCGCGGCTGGTTCCCTTCAGGAAGAACTGCGCCCGGTGCTCGCCGCGGAGCTTCGCGAGGGGCGCCGGGGCCGGGCCGAGAATGACGAACCCTCTCGTGCCCGCCGCGCGCAGCCGCTCCACCAACTCGCCCGCATCGTCCATCGCCTGCTCGAACGAGCGTCCCCGCACGACCACGTTGACCATGGCGATGTGCGGCGGGTAGCGCATCGCGTGGCGGAACGACGTCTCCCTTTCGAAGAAGGCGCGGTAGTCCTGCGTGCACGCGAGGCGGATGCTGTAGTGCGTGGGGAACAGCGTCTGCACGATGGCCTCGCCCGCCACCTCGCCGCGGCCGGCGCGGCCCGCCACCTGCGTGAGCAGCTGGAAGGTGCGCTCCGCGGCGCGGAAGTCGGCGAGCCCGAGCCCGACGTCCGCCGAGATGACCCCGACGAGGGTCACGTGGGGAAAGTCGTGGCCCTTGGCGATCATCTGCGTGCCGACGAGCACGTCCAGCTCGCGTCGCGCGAAGCGTGCCAACACGTCGACGAGGCTCCCCCGCCGGCGCACCGTGTCGCGGTCCACGCGCGCGACGCGGGCGGCCGGGAAGTGCGCGTGCACGTCGGCTTCCACGCGCTCGGTCCCGTAGCCCACGTGCTCGAGGTACGGCGCCGCGCACTGCGGGCAGGCCGCCGGAACGCCGCGCAGGTAGTTGCAGTAATGGCAGCGCGCGCGCCAGCCGCGGCGGTCTGTCACAGGGACAGTCCCTGTCTCCGTTTGTCTCCGGGGACTGTCCCTCCGCCCGCGGTGCACCGTCAAGGAGACGCTGCAGTTCGGGCACTCCAGCGTGTGGCCGCACTGACGGCAGAACATCGCCGTCGCGAACCCGCGGCGGTTCAGCAGGATGACGGCCTGCTCGCCCGCCTGGAGGCGCAGGCCGAGCGCGTTCACCAGGGCCCGGCTGAGCACGACGTCGGGCGTTGTCTCCGCCATCTCCTCGCGCATATTGACCACCCGCACGCTCGCCAGCGGCCGATCCAGGATTCGGCGATCGAGCGTCACCAGCGTGTACCGTCCCGCGCGTGCGTTGGCGTACGACTCCATCGACGGCGTCGCCGAGCCAAGGACCACCAGCGAGCCTGCGAGCTTGCCGCGCATCACGGCCACGTCACGCCCGTTGTAGCGCGGCGTCTCCTCCTGCTTGTAGGAGGTGTCGTGCTCTTCGTCCACGACGATCAGGCCGGGACGGGCGAGCGGCGCGAAGACCGCCGACCGGGTGCCGACGACCACGTCCACCTCGCCGCGGCGGATGCGGTGCCACTGGTCGTGGCGCTCGCCGTCGGAGAGCCCGCTGTGCTGGATGGCCACGTGCGATCCGAAGCGGGCGCGGAAGAGCGCCGCCACCTGCGGCGTGAGCGCGATCTCCGGCACCAGCACCAGGACCCCGCGCCCCTGGGCGCGGACACGCTCGGCCAGCCGCAGGTAGAGCTCGGTCTTGCCGCTGCCGGTGACGCCGTGCACGAGCGCCGCGTGGAAGCGCCGCGCATCGGCCAGCGGCGCCAGGGCCTCGAAGGCCGCCTGCTGCTCCGCCGTGAGCGCCCTCGGCGGCCGCGCCTCGGAGGCCGCACTGGACGCGTGGCGCTCGTCCACGAAGGGATCGCGCTCCACCGTGTCGGTGCGCAGGGCGATGAGCCCCAGCGTGCGAAGACGCGTGAGCGCGGACGAGGGGACGCCGCGCCCCGCGAGGTCCGGCGTGGGGATCCCATCCGGCCGCCCGGCCAGCAGCTGCAGCGCCTCGCGCTGGCGCCCGCCCAGCCGCGGCAGGTCGCGATCCTCCCCGCCAGCGCATCGCGGGCCGTTCGCTCGATCGAGCACATCGAGGCCCTGGGCGGTGATGGCGGCCACGCGCACCGTCTTGAACGCGTCCACGCGCGCGCTGAGACCGTGCGGCGGCAACGCCGCTGCCAGGGCCGCGCCCGGGCCCGCCAGGTAGTAGTCCGCCGCCCAGGAGGTCAGGCTCACCACGTCGGCCGGCACGAACGCCTCGTCGTCCAGGACCTGGATGAGCTCGCGCATCTCGATGGACGGATCGAGCGCCGCCCCCTCGCCCAGCACAATCCCTGTCAGGCGGCGCGGTCCGAGCGGCACCACGACGCGCGCGCCTGCCGGCGGCACGCCGAGACCCGCTGGTACGCGATAGGTGAGAAGGCCGAGCGCGGCCACCGGCACCGCGACGGAGACAAGCCGGTCGGACACGGGTCAGGGCCGGCTGTCGGCCTGCAGGATGGCGCGCACCTTCTTCATGTCTTCCCACACCTCGCGCTTGGCAGGCGGGTTGCGAAGCAGGTACGCGGGGTGGAACGTCGGGATGAGCGTCGCGCCCCGGTACTCGAACTCCTTCCCGCGCAGGCGGGTGATGGGGTCCGCGGTCCTGAGCAGGCACTGCGCGGCGAACTTGCCGAGCGCGACGATGACGCGCGGCCGCACGGCGTCGATCTGGCGGAACAGGAAGGGCTCGCACGTGGCGACCTCGTCCGGCTCCGGGTTGCGATTGCCGGGCGGGCGGCACTTGATGACGTTGGCGATGTAGACCTGGTCGCGCGAGAGACTGATGGCCTCGATGATCTTCGTCAGCAGCTGGCCGGCGCGGCCCACGAACGGTTCGCCCTGCTTGTCTTCGTCCTCGCCCGGCGCCTCGCCGACGAACATGAGCCGTGCGCGCGGATTGCCGACACCGAAGACCACCTGCCGCCGGCCCAGGCCCGCGAGCTTGCAGCGCGTACAGTCCGGGCCGATTTCGGCCTTGAGTTCAGCCAGCAGCACGTCGGCGTTCACGCCGCCGCCGGCGGAGGTCTCGCCCACCCTCGGCCCGAGGAGCGACTCGACGGGGAGCGCCTCGGGCGACGCGGCCTCAGGGTCGCCGGCGGGCGAGGCCGACGCCGGGTTGGTGCGCTTGCGCCATGCCGGATCACGGCTGACGCCGCTCGCGCCGATCTCGGAGAAGTACTTCAGGTGTTCCGCCAGGTCGTTGGACATCGTGGCTACCGGGCCGGCGCGGGAGCGGGCCACGCCGACAGGAGCGGCTCGACGCGGTCCAGGATGCGCGCGGCCACCGCCTCCTTCGACTGCAGGCCCACCTCTTCCGCCGTGTCGGCCGACACGAGGGTCACCGCATTGGTCTCCACCTCGAAGCCGGCGTCGACACGCGCCACGTCGTTGGCCACGATCAGGTCGGCGCGCTTGCGCGCCAGCTTCGCACGCGCGTGCGCGACCACGTCGTGCGTCTCGGCGGCAAAGCCCACCAGCACGGGCCGACCTTCGGCGCGCGACGGCAGGGCGCCCACATCCGCCAGGATGTCGCGCGTCCGCGAGAGCGTCAGCACCAGCGGCCCCTCCGACTTGGCGATCTTCTGCGGCGCCTGATCCAGCGTGTAGTCGGCCACGGCGGCCGCCATGATCACGACGTCGTGTTCGGCCGCGCGCGCCATCACGGCCACGTGCATATCCGACGCGCTGCGCACCCGCACCACGTCCACGCCCGCGGGCGGCGCGACGGTGGTGGGTCCCGCCACGAGCGTCACCCGGGCCCCACGTCGCGCGGCCTCGGCCGCCAGCGCAAATCCCATGCGCCCGCTCGATCGATTGCCGATGTAGCGGACCGGGTCGATGTTCTCGTAGGTCGGGCCGGCGGTCACGAGCACGGTGCGGCCCCGCAGCGCGGAGGGGGCCGGCGCGAGCACCTGCTGCACGAAGGCGACCACGTCCTCCGGCTCCGCGAGGCGGCCCTTCCCGATCCACCCGCATGCGAGGTATCCCGACCCCGGCTCGACGATGCGCACGCCCCGGGCCTGCAGCGCCTGCAGGTTGGCGGCCACGGCGGGATGCGTGAACATGTGGGTGTTCATCGCCGGCGCCAGCACCACCGGCGCGGTGGTGGCCAGGTAGAGCGACGACAGGAAGTCGTCCGCCAGCCCGTGCGCGAACTTCCCCAGCGTGTTGGCGGTGCACGGCGCCACGAGCAGCAGGTCGATCTGCGACGCGAGGGCGATGTGCTCGATGTCGGCGTTGGTGCCCGGCGTCCACAGGTCCGTGACGACCTCGCGCCGGGTGATGGCCTCGAACGTCAGGGGCGTGACGAAGCGCTGGGCCGCGTCGGTCATGACGGCGACCACGTCGTGCCCCTGCTTCTGCAGGCCGCGCGCGATCTCGACCGCCTTGTAGGCGCCGATGCCGCCGGTGACACCCAGGGCGATGAGGGACATACGCCTACATTCTACGGGCGAAACGTCTTGATGATCTCTTCGGCGATTCCGCGCATCCGGTGGGTGCGGGAGCGCTCGGCGGCGATGATCTCCTGCAGCCGCACCACGGTGGGCTCGAGCTGGTCGTTGACCACCACGTAGTCGTAGTCGACATAGCTGGCCGCCTCGGCCCGCGCGGCGGAGAGGCGGCGCTGCATCTGCTCCTCCGAGTCCTTGCTCCGGCCGCGCAGCCGGCGCTCGAGCACTTCGAACGAGGGCGGCAGCACGAAGATCGACGTGTGATCCACCCCGTGGTGCTTCACCTGCCGCGCGCCCTGCACGTCGATCGTGAGCACCACGTCCTGCCCGCCCGCCACCAGGCGCTCGGTGTCGGCCGCCGACGTGCCGTAGAAGTTGCCGAACACGTCGGCCCACTCCAGGAACTCGTCGGCCGCGATCATCGCCTGGAACTGCGCGCGCGTGACGAAGTGGTAGTCCACGCCGTCACGCTCGCCGGGCCGCGCCGCCCGCGACGTATAGGACCGCGACATCCGCAGGTTGGGCAGGATCTGCACGAGGTGCTCGGCCAGCGTGGTCTTGCCAGCCCCGGACGGGGCCGACACGATGAACAGGAGCCCGCGCGTCCTACTCGACATTCTGAACCTGTTCCCTCAAGCGCTCGAGCTCGGCCTTCGCCAGAATGACCAGCTCCGAGACCTGCAGGCCGTCGGCCTTCGATCCGATGGTGTTCACCTCGCGGTTCATCTCCTGCAGCAGGAAGTCCAGCTTTCGGCCGCACGGCTCCGGGCCGTCGGTGAGGGCGTCCCAGTGATCCAGGTGCCCGCGGAAACGCGTCACCTCCTCCGTGATGTCCGACCGCTGTGCCACGCGCACCACTTCCTGCGACAGCGCGGCCTGATCGATGGGCAGCGCCGACGCCAGCTCGCGCGCGCGCTCGAGCAGGCGGGTCTCGAGGTCCACGCGACCAGTGTGCGCCGCTTCCACCACGTTGTCCACGAAGGTGCCCAGCAGGTCCTTGCGGGCGGACAGGTCCGTTCGCAGGTGGTCGCCCTCGCGCGTGCGCATGCGGTCGAGCTGCTCGAGCGCCTCGTCCACGATGGCCTCGACCAGCGTGGCCAGCCCCTCGGGCGTGTGCCCGCCGTCCGCGAGGCGCTCGCGGATGGCCAGGGCCTGGGGCATCCGCAGCAGGTCCCCGGCCGTGAGCCCGCCCTCCACCAGGCCGTCGGCGCGCGCCTGCGAAAGGGCCGCGGAGAGGGCCTGCACGAAAGCCGCGTTCAGCTGCACGTCCGGCACCGGGGCCAGGCGCATCTGCAGCGAGACGCTCACCTCCACGCGCCCGCGCGCGAGCCGCTTCTGGACCAGCGCGCGCAGCCGCGGCTCGAGGTCGGCCACGGCCGGTGGGAGCCGTAGCTGAAGGTCGAGGAAGCGGTGGTTGACGGCGCGAATGGTGACGCCGACGGCGGTCATCTCGTCGTCTCGCGTCAGCGAGGCAAATCCGGTCATGCTCTTGATCATGGGTGGGGGCTCGAGGTCGAAGGCGCGGTCACGGAGTGGTCGTCGACGAGTTCCAGCTGGTGCAGTCGGGCATAGGCGCCGCCCGGGCGGGCCACCAGCTCGTCGTGGCGGCCCATCTCGACGATGCGGCCGCGCTCGAGGACGATGATGGCGTCGGCACGGCGAACGGTGGAGAGCCGGTGCGCGATGACGAACGACGTGCGGTTCATCAGCAGCGTCGCCAGGGCGTCCTGCACCAGCCGCTCGGACTCGGCGTCGAGGGCCGACGTCGCCTCGTCCAGGATGAGGATGGGCGAGTTCCTGAGCAGGGCGCGCGCGATGGCCAGCCGCTGCCGCTGGCCGCCCGACAGGCGCTGCCCGCGCTCGCCAATCGTCGTCGCGTACCCGTCCGGGAGCGCCGTGATGAAGTCGTGCGCGTGCGCGGCCCGCGCCGCGGCCTCGACCTCCGCGCGGGCGGCGCCCGGCGCGCCAAACGCGATATTGGCCGCAATCGAATCGTCGAAGAGCACCGTCTCCTGCGTGACGATGCCGATCTGGGCGCGCAGCGACGCAAGCGTCACGTCGCGGATGTCCCGCCCGTCGATGGTGATCCGCCCTTCTGTGACGTCGTAGAAACGTGGCAGCAGGTTGACCAGCGTGGTCTTTCCTGCCCCGCTCCGCCCCACGATCGCGATCATCTGGCCGGCACGCACCGTGAGGCTGACGCCCCGCAGCGTGTTGCGCCCGTGCCCGTCCTCGTAGCCGAAGCCGACGCCCTCGAACGCGATGGCGTGACGGAACGGCGGCAGCGGCTCGGCGTCGGGCCGTTCGCGCACCTCGGTGCGGGTGTCCAACAGCTCGAAGATGCGCTCCGACGCCGCCACGGCCTGCTGGAGGTTGGCGTTCACCCGGCTCAGCTTCTTGACCGGCCCGTACATCATCAACAGGGCCGCGACGAACAGCGTGAACTCGCCTGCGGTGAGGCGCCCGCCCGCGATCTCCCGCGTGCCGTACCAGAGCGCCCCGGCGATGGCCACCCCGCCAAGCAGTTCCATGAGCGGCGGCAGGATGGACAACACGCGCGTCACCTTCATGTTCGATCGGTACAGCGAGCGCGCGGCGCCCTCGAACTTGCGTGCCTCCCGATCCTCCGCCCCGAAGGCCTTGACGATGCGGTGGCCGGCGAAGGCCTCGCCGGCCACGTGCGACATGTGCTCCTGGGCTTCCTGGCTCCAGCGCGTGACGGTGCGCACCCGCTTGCCGAGGCGCACCAGCGGGTACACGACCAGCGGGGCGGCGGTCATGCAGACCAGGGCCAGCTTCGCGTCGTAGTAGAAGAGCAGCCCCGCGTAGCCGACCAGGGCCAGCGACTCGCGGGCGAGGTCGCCCACCGTCTCGGCGACGGCCCGCTGCACCTGGCTGACGTCGTTGTTGATGCGCGAGAGCAGTTGCCCGGTGGTGCGGCGCGCGAAGAAGGCGGCCGACTGGTCCAGCAGGTGCCGGAAGAGCTGGTTGCGGATGGCCAGCACCACGCGCTGCCCGATGTCGTCCATGAGATAGCTGGAGAAATAGGCCCCCAGCCCCTTGAGGCAGTACGCGATGAGCAGCGCCGACACGACGAAGCCGAGGCGGTCCTGCGCGGGAAGCACCTCGTCCACGATGGGCTTGATGAGCCACGCGAGCGCGGCCGATGCGGCGCCGTAGACGACCATCGCGGCCACCGCGCCGGCGATGAGCCCGGCGTGGGGGCGCGCGTATCGGAGCAGCCGCAGGAAGGCGTCCATCAGGCGTTCTGCGGGACGGCGTCCTCGTACCCCCGCGGATGCGACGTGTGCCAGCGCCAGGCGTGCTGCACGATGGTGTCGAGATCGGCGTAGCGCGGCCGCCAGCCGAGCGCCTGCTGGATCTTCAGGCTCGAGGCGTAGAGCGCCGCGGGATCCCCGGGCCGCCGCGGGGCGCTCTCCCACCGCACGGGCTGTCCCACCGCGCGGCTCACCGCCTCGATCACCGCCCGCACCGAGTGTGGCGTGCCCGTGCCAACGTTGTACGCCGTCGACGGCGCGCCGTCGGCCAGCGCGCCCAGCGCGCGCAGGTGGGCGTCGGCGAGGTCGGAGACGTGGATGTAGTCACGCAGGCACGTGCCGTCGGCCGTCGGGTAGTCCTCGCCGAACACCTTGAGGGGCGCCCCGCCCGTCGCGGCCTGGATGGCGCGGGGGATCAGGTGGATCTCCGGGCTGTGATCCTCGCCGATGGTGGCGTCCGGGTGCGCTCCCGCCGCGTTGAAATAGCGCAGGGCCACCCACCGGATGCCGTGCGCGCGCTCCACGTGCGGCAGCGCGCGCTCGATGGCCAGCTTGGTCTCGCCGTAGGCGTTGATTGGGCGCTGCTCGAGCGTCTCGTCCATCGGCACCCGCGAAGGCTCGCCGTAGGTGGCGCAGGTCGAGGAGAACACGAACTGACGCACCCCGGCCTGTCGCATCGCCTCCAGCACCGACAGCGTCCCGGTCACATTGTTGTGGTAGTAGCCGAGAGGGCTCCCCACCGACGCCCCGACGTCGAGCCACGCGGCGAAGTGCATCACCGCGTCGATGCCGTTCTCGGCCAGCGCGCGCGCCACCAGGGGCGTGTCGTGCATGTCGCCCACGACCAGGGGCACGCCCGCCGGCACCGCCGCCGCATGCCCCGCGGACAGGTTGTCGAAGACGACGACGGCATGCCCAGCGTCCGCAAGGGCGCGGACCGCATGGCTGCCGATGTACCCCGCGCCGCCAGTGACCAGGACGCGCGCCACGCTACCTCCCGATCGAATAGTAGGTGAAGCCCTGGGCCTTCATCTGCTCTTTGTCGTAGATGTTGCGGCCATCGAAGACCACCGGCTCGCGCAGCAGCTTCCGCATCCGCGCGAAGTCGGGCTCGCGGAACTCGTGCCACTCGGTGACCACCGCCAGCGCGTCCGCTCCCTTCAGCGCGTCGTAGTTCTTCGACGCGTAGGTGATGCGCGAGCCGAAGATCCCCTTCGCCACCTTCATCGCCTCGGGATCGTACGCCTGCACCTTCGCTCCCTTTTCGAGCAGGGCGTTGATGATGGGCACCGCCGGAGCCTCGCGCATGTCGTCGGTCTTCGGCTTGAAGGCCAGCCCCCAGACCGCTATGGTCTTGCCCTTCAGCGCGCCCCCGTAGTGCTGGTCGATCTTCTTCACGAGCACCCGCTTCTGGGACTCGTTGACCGCTTCGACCGCCTTCAGGATCTTGAAGTCGTACCTCTTGTCGGCCGAGAAGCGCACGAGCGCCTTGACGTCCTTCGGGAAGCAGCTGCCGCCGTAGCCCACGCCGGGAAACAGGAACGACGGGCCGATGCGCTTGTCGGACCCCACCGCCTGGCGCACCATGTCCACGTCGGCGCCGAACGCGTCGCACACGTTGGCGACCTCGTTCATGAAGGAAATCTTCGTCGCCAGAAGGGCGTTCGAGGCGTATTTCGACAGCTCGGCGCTGGCGCAGTCCATCACCATGATGGGCGCCCCCGTGCGCGTGAAGGGCTTGTGCAACGCGACCATGAGGTCGCGCCCGCGCGGGTCCTCGGCGCCAATCACCACGCGGTCGGGCTTCATGAAGTCCTCGACCGCCGCGCCCTGCTTCAGGAACTCGGGATTGCTCACCACGCTGAAGGGATGCGTCGTCTCGCGCCGGATGATCTCCCGGACGCGCTCGGCGGTCCCCACCGGCACGGTGCTCTTGTTGACGATCACGCGGTAGCCGTCCATGGCCTTCGCGACGTCGCGCGCCACGCCGAGGACGTGCTGCAGATCGGCCGAGCCGTCCTCCCCCTGGGGTGTGCCCACGGCGATGAAGATGATCTGGGAGGCCTTGACGGCCTTGCCCAGCTGGGTTGTGAACACGAGCCGCCCCTCGTCCTTGTTCCGATGGACGATCTCCTCCAGGCCCGGCTCGTAGATGGGGACGTGGCCGCGGCGCAGCAGCCGCACCTTCGCCTCATCCTTGTCCACACAGATGACGTCGTTGCCCGACTCCGCGAGGCACGCGCCCACCACCAAACCGACATAGCCGGTCCCGACGACTGCGATCTTCATGCGAGTTCCGCCCTCTCCGCAGGCTCACCCCCGATCGGGCGCGCCAAAACGACGAGCCTACCACCGCCCCTTGAATACTGTCAACATACTGACACGCAAGGACTTGTCGCTTCTGTGGTACCCTCCTTCGGCGTGCGGATCCTCGTGGATTACCGACCGGCCCTCCGGCAGCGGACCGGTGTCGGGGAGTACGTGCACGAGCTCGTCCGCGCACTGACGCGGCCGGGCGGCCCCGCCGCGGCGGACGAGGTGGCGCTCTTCACGGCGTCGTGGAAGGACCGGCCCCCGCCGTCCATGGTCGATGAGCTGCCCCGCGTGCGCGTTATCGATCGCCGGGTCCCCACACGGCCGCTCACCTGGTGCTGGAATCGCCTGGGCTGGCCACCGATCGAATGGCTGGCCGGACCCGCCGACGTGGTCCACGCGGCCACACCCGTGGCCATCCCGGCCCGTCGGGCCGCCTCGATCCTGACGATCCACGACCTGCACTTCCTGCGGCACCCTGAGAGAATGTCGGCCGAGATGCGGCGCGACTTTCCGGGCCTCGTCCGCCGCCATGCCGCGGCGGCGCCGGCCATCGTCGTGTCCTCGGCCTACACCGCGGCCGACGTCGAACATACGCTCGGGGTATCGCCGGCGCGCATACACCTGTGCCAGCCAGGCGCGCCCCCCTGGGCCGAGGCGGTCCGGAAGGCCAGGGCCGCGCAGGCGCCGGCACACATCCTGTTCGTCGGGACGCTCGACCCGCGCAAGAACATCGGCGTGCTGCTCGACGCCTACGAACGGCTGCGCGAGCGCGCGCCAGGAGCACCTCCGCTGATCCTGGCCGGAGGCCTGCCGCCGACCGCCGCCCGCTGGCAGGCGCGCGCGGCGCAGCCACCCCTGGCGGGCCACGTGCGCCTGACCGGCTACGTCAGCGACGCGGAGCGGCGGGACTTGTACGCCCGCGCGCACATGCTGGTCCTGCCGTCGCTGGACGAGGGCTTCGGGCTCCCTGTCCTCGAGGCGATGGCCTCCGGCGTGCCGGTGGTCGTCTCGTCCGGCGGAGCGCTGCCCGAGGTGGCGGGCGATGCGGCGTCACCGGTCGACCCCGCTGACGTGGACGGGTTCGCCGGCGCCATGGCACGGCTGCTGGATGCGGGGGTTGCCCGCGAC
>CAZLBU010000004.1:19865-23228 GCA_964557815.1 uncultured Bifidobacteriaceae bacterium
CGGGCTGGCGCGCGCCGCCTCGTTCAGCTGGGACACCTGCGCCGCCCGGGTGCGAGCGGCGTATGCGGCCGCCGCGGAGGCCTCCGCGTGAGGGTGGCCGTCGATGCGCGGGAGCTGTGCGGGAAGACGACCGGCGTGGGCCGTTACCTGCACGAGCTCTTCGCCGAGTGGAGCGCGTCACCCGATGCCCGCCGCCACGACTGGACGCTCTACGCCCCGTCGGCCCCGCGCGTGCCGGAGGCGTTCGCCGGACGCGTCCGCGTGCTGCCGGGAAACGGCGGCACCGCGTGGGAGCAGTGGACGCTGGCGCGGGCGCTGGCCGCGGATCATCCCGACCTGCTGTTCGCGCCCGGCTACACAGCGCCGCTGACGGCGCCCTGCCCCATCGCCCTGACCATCCACGACGTCTCGTTCGTGGCGCATCCGGAGTGGTTCTCGGCGCGCGAGGGGTTGCGGCGCCGGGTCATCACCGCGTGGAGCGCGCGCCGGGCGCGCATCATCCTGACGATGTCGGAGTTCTCGAAGCGTGAGATCGTGACGCGGCTGGCCCAGCCCGAGGGGCGTGTGAGGGTCGTCTACCTCGGCACGCGTGCCACGGCCGCCTCCGACAAGGGCCGGGCACGGGAGCCGATCGTCCTCTACGTCGGGTCCATCTTCGAGCGGCGCCACGTGGACCAGCTCGTCGATGCCTTCGCGGAGACCGTCGCCCCGGCCATTCCCGAGGCACGGCTGGAGATCGTCGGCGAGAACCGTCTGCCGCCGCACGCACGCCTCGAGCACGGGCTCGACCGCCAGCCGCCCGATGTGCGGTCACGTGTCCGTTTCCGCTCGTACGTGGACGAGGCCACGCTCCAGGACCTCTACGCCCGCGCATCGGTTTTCGCGTTCCTCTCCGAATACGAAGGCTTCGGCCTGACGCCCATCGAGGCACTGGCGGCCGGGGCCGCGCCGGTAGTACTGGACACGGAGGTGGCGCGCGAGATCTACGGTCACGCCGCCCGATACGTGACCCTGGGTCCCGCCACGCGCGAGGACCTCGGGCGCGTCCTCGTGGAGCTGCTCGGCGAGCCCTCGGCGCGCGAGGCGGTGCTGGCCGAGCGGCCTGCCATCCTGTCGCGCTACGATTGGTCCCGGACGGCGGCCGCCACCCTGGCCGCCCTCGAGGAAGCCGCTGGTGCCCGCTGATTCCCCCGACCTCGCCGTCATCGTCGTGACCTACAACTCGCGCGCGGAGATCGGCGCGTGCCTCGACTCGGTGGTCGGCCGCACGGCGCCGTACGACGCCCAGGTGGTGGTCGTGGACAACCGGTCAGCCGATGGCACGCTCGCGTTCGTGCGCGCGCAGTGGCCGGCGGTACGGGTGATCGACGCGGGCGGCAACGTGGGCTTCGCGCGCGCCAACAACCTGGGCATTGCCGCCACGGCCAGCAAGTACGTCCTGCTGCTGAATCCCGACACCGTCGTGCCGCCCGACGCCATCCCGGCGCTGGTGGATGCGCTCGAACGACACGCCGACGCGGCGGTGGCAGGACCGCGCCTGGTGGACGCGACGGGCGCCGCCGAGTTGTCGTTCGGGCCGCCGATGAGCCCCTGGGGCGAGCTGAAGCAGAAGCTGCTGATGACGCTCTATCACCGGGGCGTGGCCCCCGTGGCACGCCATGTCGAGCGCCGGAGCCGCGAGGCCGGCGACCGGGCCTGGGTGAGCGGCGCGTGCCTGCTCATCCGGCGGGCGGATCTCGAGGCCGTCGGCGGGCTCGACGAGCGGTTCTTCATGTATACCGAGGACGTGGACCTCTGCACGTCCGTGCGCGCGCGAGGCCGGCGCGTGCTGTTCGTGCCCGGCGCCGAGGTGAGGCACCTGCGCGGCCGATCGGCGTCGCGCAATCCCGACACCGAGCGGCTGCGCCGGCAGAGCCATCTCGCCTACTACGAGAAGCACCTCCCGCGATGGGTGGGCCCGCTCCGCCTGTACCTTCGGCTTACGGGAAAGGCGGCCCATGTCTAGGGTGGCCATCGACGCGCGCAAGCTGCGCGACTTCGGCATCGGCACCTACATCCGGAACATCCTCGTCCAGCTGGATCGGCTGGACCGCGAGAACGACTACGTCATCCTGTGCCGGCCGGCCGACCTCGACCTGGCCCGATCCCTGGGACCGCGGTTCCGCCTCGTGCCGGAGACGGCGGGCACCTATTCCGCCGCGGAGCAGATCCGCATTCCCTGGCGGCTCTGGCGCGAGCACGTCGACCTGGTGCACGAGCCGCATTACGTCCTGCCGCCCGCGACGCGCTGCCGGTCGGTCGTCACCATCCACGACTGCATCCACCTGATGTTCCCGGAGTACCTGCCCAGCCGCATGGCGCACGCGTACGCCCGCACGTCGATGTGGGCGGCAACACACCAGGCGGCTCGCATCCTGACCGTGTCCGAAGCGTCGAAGCGCGACATCCTGCACTTCTTCAACATCCCGCACGAGAAGGTCGAGGTCATCTACAACGCCATCGACGAGCGGTTCCTCACGGCCCCGCCCGAGGCCACGACCGACCGCGTCCGCCAGCGCTACCAGCTGGACCACCCCTTCGTGCTCTACGTGGGCAACATCCGGCCGCACAAGAACCTCGATCGGCTCATCGACGCGTTCGCCCGCGCGCGGCCGCGGGGTCCCGAGGGGTTGAAGCTGGTGGTCATCGGCGACGAGGTGTCGAAGTACCCGTCGCTCCGCCAGAGCGTGCACCGTCACAAGCTGGACAAGCACGTGCGCTTCCTCGGCTTCCAGCCGCACGAGACGCTCGCGTCGTTCTATCGCCTGGCGTCCGCGTTCGTGTTCCCGTCCCTGTACGAGGGCTTCGGCCTGCCGCCCCTGGAGGCCATGGCCTGCGGCACACCGGTGGTGACATCGAACGTCTCGTCGCTGCCCGAAGTGGCGGGCGACGCCGCGCTGCTGGTGGATCCCTACAACGTCGCGGCCATCGCGGACGGCCTCGTCAACGTGCTCACGGACGAAGCCCTGCGACAGCGGATGATCGTCAAGGGGCTCGCGCGGGCGCGCCAGTTCTCGTGGACGGAGTCGGTGACACGGATTCACGCGGTGTACGAGGAAGTGTTGCGCCGATAGCCAACGCCGACGGCGAACGCAGATGGCGCAGAGGCCGCAGATGGCGCAGATGGCGCGGATGACAAGGATCAAGCAGATCGTGTAAAGGCCTGGACAAGGCAGGCGGGGCGGATCAGCCAGACTGCCTGGGTCCGCAAGACCGCGCGGATGGCAGGAACGGGATCAGCCCTTCGTATCCCGGTGCCCCCGATCCTTCACTCCTCCAGGGCGCCTGCGCCATCTGCGCCATCTGCGGCCCCTGCGCCCCAGC
>CAZLBU010000004.1:23238-23782 GCA_964557815.1 uncultured Bifidobacteriaceae bacterium
TCTCCTCTGCGTCCCGTGCCTCATCTGCGTCCTCTGCGGCCTGTGCGTCCTCTGCGTCCTCTGCGTCATCTGCGGCCTCTGCGGTCTCTGCGGCCTCTGCGGTCTCTGCATCCTCTGCGTCCTCCTGCGTCCCAGAATCGGCGTTGTGTCAGAGTTATCTCCGTGCGGGTTGCGCTGATCCACGACTGGCTGACGGGGATGCGCGGCGGCGAGAAGGTCCTCGACGCCCTGTGCGAGGTGTTCCCCGCGGCGGATCTGTTCACCCTCGTGCACGTGCCCGGGAGCACCTCGCCCACCATCGAGCGGCGCCGCGTGGTGCGCTCGCCGGTGCAGTGGCTGCCGGGGGCGGCCCTGCTCTACCGGCAGTACCTCCCGCTCTTCCCGTTCGCCATCGAGCAGTTCGATCTGGACGGCTACGACCTCGTGATCAGCACGAGCCACTGCGCCGCCAAGTCGGTGGTGGTACCGGGACGTGCGCGCCACCTCTGTTATTGCCTGACGCCGATGCGCTACGCGTGGGACCAGTTCGACGCGTACTTCGGCC
>CAZLBU010000004.1:23805-24316 GCA_964557815.1 uncultured Bifidobacteriaceae bacterium
TGCTGGCGTGGCTGGCGCGCTGGGACCGCGACACGGCGCACCGCGTGCACCGCTATCTCGCTATCTCTCAATATGTTGCGCAGAGAATAGCCGTGTACTATAATCGTCAGTCGACCATCGTGTATCCACCGGTCGATACTGTGTTCTACACGCCCGACCCGGCTCCCGTCAGCCCCCGCTTCCTGGTGGTTTCGGCCCTCGTGCCCTACAAGCGCGTGGATCTGGCCATGGCGGCCGCCCGTTCGGCAGGCGTGGCGCTCACCGTCGTTGGCGACGGCCCTGAACGAGCCCACCTCGAGACCCTGGCGGGTGGTGAGATCCGGCTGGTCGGCCGAAAGACAGACGAGGAGATCCGGGACCTGTACCGCACGTCCATCGCCACCATCCTCCCGGGTGAAGAGGACTTCGGCATCGTCCCCGTCGAGGCCATGGCCTGCGGCACCCCGGTCATCGCCTACGGGCAAGGCGGGGTCACCGAAACCGTCATCAACGGCAAGACCGGGGCCTTCTT
>CAZLBU010000004.1:24326-25792 GCA_964557815.1 uncultured Bifidobacteriaceae bacterium
TCCCCGTCGAGGCCCAGGCGTGCGGCCGGCCCGTGGTCGCGCTGGGCCGGGGCGGCGCGCTGGACACGGTCGTGCCCGGCCTCACCGGCGTGCTCGTGGACGACCTCACGGTCGAGTCCCTCGCCGACGGCCTGCGGGCGGCGACCAGCCGCGCCTGGGACAGCGTGGCGATTCGCGCCCACGCCGAGCGCTTCTCGCGCGAGGCCTTCAAGCGCGGGATCGCCCGCGCCGCGGACGAATTGATGGCGGCCCCCTCCGACCGGACATGGTGAGACGGCACAATCGCCTGCTCGTCACGTTCCACGTGGTCACCGACGCCCTCCTGGGCATGGTGGCCTTCCTGCTGGCGTACGTCATCCGCTTCGACTCGGGCCTCATCCCGGTCACGCGCGGCTACCCGCCCATCGACCAGTACCTGAACATCCTGCCGTTCGTGGCGATCGTGGTGCCGCTCGGCTTCCACCTGCAGGGACTCTACCGGCTGCGGCGTGGCCGGTCGCGCATCGACGACTTCTTCAATGTCCTGGTCGGCAGCATCTTCGCTGTCGTGCTGGGTGTGGTCAGCACCCTCTACTTCCAGGCCTACTACCTGCCCGACGAGCTGAAGGACCGCGGCGCCTACGAGGTGTCGCAGCTGGTCTGGGGCCTTTTCCTCGTCTGCAACATCGCGCTCGGCTACCTGTCGCGGAAGTTCATCCGGGAGGCGCTCGAGCGGCGGTGGATTGCCGGCGTGGGCCTGCGCCGCGTGCTCATCGCGGGCGCGGGCGACCTGGGGCGGATGGTGGCCGACAAGATCCTGGAGCACCGCGAGCTGGGCTACCAGATCGTCGGCTTCGTGGACGATCGGGCCGGCGGCGATCACCTGGGCTACCGCGGCCTTCCGCTGCTGGGCTCGCTGCCGGAGACCGCCGAGGTGGCCGCACGCGAGAAGGTGGACCACCTCTACGTCGCGCTTCCGCTCGAGGAGCACATGAAGCTGCTCGACGTGGTCGAGTCCACGAGCCGCGAGGGCGTGGACGTCAAGGTGGTGCCCGACCTGCTCCAGTTCATCGCCCTGCGTGCCCGCCTCGAGGACCTGGACGGCGTGCCCGTCATCAACCTCAACGACGTGCCCCTGCAGGGCGTCAACGCCTTCGTGAAGCGCGCGCTCGACATTGCCATCTCGTTCGTCGCGCTGGCCATCATGTCCATCCCGGGCCTGGTCATCGCGTGGCTCATCAAGCGCGGCTCGCCGGGCCCGGCCTTCTACCACCAGGAACGGATGGGCCTGGATGGCAAGCAGTTCTCCGTCTACAAGTTCCGGACGATGCCGGTGACGGCCGAGGAAGGCACGGGGCCGGTGTGGGCGGACGAGGACGACCCGCGCTGCACGCCCATCGGCCGGTGGCTGCGGCGTCACGACCTGGACGAGTGGCCCCAGTTCTGGAACGTCCTCCGCGGCGACATGCCCATCGTCGGGCCGCGGC
>CAZLBU010000005.1:0-5751 GCA_964557815.1 uncultured Bifidobacteriaceae bacterium
CTCGATCGAGGACGGCATGGCCGAGGACGACTGGGACGGCTGGAAGCTGCTCACCGACGTGCTCGGCGACCGGGTCCAGCTGGTCGGCGACGATCTCTTCGTCACCAACACGAAGATCCTCCAGCGCGGCATCGAGCAGGGGATCGCCAACTCGATCCTGATCAAGATCAACCAGATCGGGACGCTCACCGAGACCTTCTCGGCGATCGAGCTCGCCAAGCGCTTCAACTACACGGCGGTGGTGTCGCATCGATCGGGCGAGACCGAGGACACCACGATCGCCGACATCGCGGTCGCGACCAATGCCCTGCAGATCAAGACCGGCTCGATGAGCCGGACCGACCGCATCGCGAAGTACAACCAGCTGCTGCGCATCGAGGAAGACCTCGGCGACGTCGCCAGCTATCCCGGGCGCAACGCCTTCTACAACCTGCGCTAGGCGTGATCGAAGCGATGCGCCCCCTGACGCTCGTGCTGTGCGCGCTCCTGGTCGCGATCCAGTATCCGCTCTGGTTCGGCGAGCGGGGCTGGCGCGAGGTATGGCGCCTGAGCGGTCAGCTCGCCGAGCAGCAGCAGACCAATGCCCGGATGTCGGTCCACAACGCCGGGCTCGAGGCCGAGCTGCGCGACCTCGCCGAGGGGCGCCAGGCGGTCGAGGAACGCGCCCGCTACGACCTCGGCATGGTGGGGCGTGGCGAGGTCTTCGTGCAGATCAACCAGGCCGGCGAATCCAGCGGCGGCACCCGGATACAGACCGCCGACGCCGGGCGCTGACGACGGCGACGCCTTCGGGCGCATGGCCGCGTTGGGGCTTCCTTGCCGTACAACCGTACTGTCTGCGTCGCCCCGCCTTTCGGCCGCGCTCGCAGGCGCGGCCGGTCTCGCCGGCGCGAAGCAGTGCTTCGCGAATTCCCGGCTCGACCCCGTGCGCCCGACGGCGACGCCGTCCGCCTTCTTTTATTGGCGGGTGGGGTGCTCGGGAGCCAGGCCCTCGACGAAGAGCGCGGCGCAATCGACCGCGTCGAAGCGCCAGGCCTCGTTGCAGAATTCGCAGCGCACCTCGACCACGCCCTGTTCGTCGAGCACCGATTCGACCTCGTCGCGACCCAGCATCCGGAGCATCGCGGCGACCTTGCCGCGCGAGCAGCGGCAGGCAAAGCGCAGGGTGCGCGCGTCGCGACTGGCGAGCCGTTCCTGCCAGAACAGCCGGTGCAGCAGTTTCTCGGCCGGCGTATCGAGCAGCTCCGCCGGCTCCAGCGTGGCGGCGAGTTGGGTGAAGCGGGGCCACGCATCCTCGTCGACTTCGCCGGCCAGGCCGCCGGCCGACGGCATGCGCTGGAGCATCAGGCCGCGGACCGCGCCGGCGTCGGCTGCCAGCCAGAGCCGGGTGGGGATCTGCTCGGAATGGCTCATGTAGCGCTCGATCACCTCGGCGACGGAATCGCCGTCGAGCGGCACCACTCCCTGGTAAGTATGGCCGGTGTCGCCGCTGGTGCCGTCGAGCGTCACCACGCAGCGCCCACGGCCGTTGGCATTGAGCAGCGAGGTGAAATCCGCGTCGTCCGCGATCGGCGCCTCGCCCAGCTTCACGGTCGCGCGGAAGCTGCCGTCCGAGCGGCATTCGACGACCACCAGGCTGACCGGGCCGTCGCCGTGCAGTTGCAGGATCAGGGCGCCGTCGTGCTTGATCGTCGCGGCCAGCAGGAGCGCGGCACCGATCAGCTCCCCGAGCCGGTCGCGGACCGCCGGCGGCAGCTCGTGGCGCGCGAGCACCGCCTGCCACGCGGCGCCGAGCTCGACGCATTCGCCGCGCACCGACGCGGCCGCGGCGCTGAACCGGAGCAGGCGATCGGGTGAGGGTCGTTCCATCTCAGCGGCGCCCGGCCGCCCGAAGCCGCTGAGGCGCCCCCTCGGGCGGGGTCGAGCCGGGAATTCGCGAAGCACCGCTTCGCGCCGGCAAGACCGGCCGCGCCTGTGAGCGCGGCCGAAGCGAACGAAGTGAGCGTGGGGGCTTCATATCTCAGTCCTGCGTGATCAGGCGCATCTTGTCGCGGAACATCGCAGCGCGCTTGACGTAGCCCTGCGCGCTGGCGAGCAGCCGGGCGGCATCGGCCGGCGCGAGCTGGCGGACCACCTTGCCGGGCGAGCCCATGACGAGGCTGCCGTCGGGGATCTCCTTGCCTTCCGTGATCAGGGCGCCGGCCCCGATCAGGCAGCCGCGACCGATCTTCGCACCGTTGAGGATGACTGCCTGGATGCCGATCAGCGAGCCGTCGCCGATGGTGCAGCCGTGCAGCATCGCCTGATGGCCGATCGTGACGAGCTCGCCGACCGTCAGCGGATTGCCGGGATCGGTATGCAGGACGGCATTGTCCTGGACGTTGCTGCCGGTGCCGATCCGGATGGGCGCGTTGTCGCCGCGCAGGACGGCGCCGAACCAGACGCTCGCATCGCGGCCGAGGTCCACGTTGCCGATCACGCTCGCGGTGTGGGCAACCCAGGCGCCTGGGCCGATCGACGGGACGATCGTATCGAGTGCGAAGACGCTCATCGCGTTCCTCCGGGGATAATCACGGGATGCGTGCAAGTGTAAGTCATCGGTCCGATGCGCTCCGGGCCTGGGCCGCCTGCGGCTGGCTGGCAGCCGAGCCGGCGCGCAAGCTCGAGTGCGTCGCGGCGATCGCCGCGCTGCTCGACGGGGGCGTACCGGCGGAGCCGACGCCGGTGCCGGACCGGCGCGCGCTCGCGGCGAGCGAGCCCGGCCGTCCCGCGAGGCCGCGGCTGGTCGATCCGCGCAGCGTGCCCGCGCGACCGGTCGGCAGTGCGCAAGGCAGGGCGGCGCTGCTTCACGCGATCGCGCACATCGAGTTCAACGCGATCAACCTCGCGCTCGATGCCGCCTGGCGCTTCGGTCCCGCGATGCCTGCGCAATTCACGCTCGACTGGCTGTCGGTGGCGGTCGACGAAGCGAAGCATTTCCGCCTGTTGCGCGACGCGCTGCGCGAACGGGGCCACGACTACGGCGACTTCGACGCCCACGACGGCCTCTGGCAGCTTGCGTGGCGCACCCGCGGCGACGTGCTCGCCCGCATGGCGCTGGTGCCGCGGGTCATGGAGGCGCGCGGGCTGGACGCCACGCCGCCCCTGCAGCGTCGCCTGCGCGGCGCCGGGGACGCGCAGGCGGTTGCGATCCTGCAGGTGATCCTCGACGAGGAAGTACGCCATGTCGCGATCGGCAACCGCTGGTACCACGAGCTGTGCGCCACCCGCGACGTCGATCCGCGGGCGACGTTCATCGAGCTCTACGAGCGCTTCGCGGCGCCCCCGGTGCGTGGGCCGCTGAACCGGGAAGCGCGGCTCGCGGCCGGCTTCACCGAGGGCGAGCTCGACTGGCTCACCGAGGCGGCGCCTGGCGGCCGGCGGCCGCCTCCTGCTCCCGCAGCCTGAGCACCCGGCGCTGCACCTTGCCGGTGGTGGTCATGGGCAGCTCGTCGATGAAGCTGATCTCCTTCGGGTACTCGTAGGGGGCGAGTCGCTCGCGGACGTGCTGCTGGAGCTCGGCGACCAGCGCCGGCCCGGGTTCGTGGCCGGGCGCGAGGACGACGTAGGCCTTCACGAGGTTGCCGCGCTCGGCGTCGGGCTTGGGCACCACCGCGGCGTTGACGACCGCCGGATGGCCGATGAGGCAGTTCTCGACCTCGCTCGGCCCGATGCGATAGCCGGCGGCCTTGAACATGTCGTCGGCCCGGCCCCGGTACCAGTAGTAGCCCTCGGCGTCCATGCTCGCGAGGTCGCCGGTGCGGCACCAGTCGCCGGTGTACTTGGCGGCGGTGGCTTCCGGGCGGTTCCAGTAGCCGAGGAAGACGACCGGGTCCGGATCGCCGTGGATGTCGAAGCGGTTCACCGCGATCTCGCCGACTTCGCCCGGCGCAACCGGCTCGCCGTTGTCGTCGAGCAGGGCGATCCGGTGGCCGGGGTAGGGCCGGCCGATGGCGCCGGAGCGTGCCGGCCAGCGATTCGAGGAACCGCCCATGAGGTAGTTGGCCTCGGTCTGGCCGAAGATCTCGTTGACCGTGATGCCCAGCGCCTTGCGGCACCAGTCGAAGACCGCGTCGCCGACCGATTCGCCACCGCTCATGATCGCGCGCAGCCGCAGGCGATGGCGCTCGCGCGGGGCCGGCACCGCCTTCATCATCATCTTGAGGGCGGTCGGGAACAGGAAGGCGTTGCTGACGCCGTGGCGCTGCATCAGCTCGAAGGCGCCTTCGGGCGAGAAGCGGCTGCGCGAGGCGACGATGGGGCGCCCGAAGTAGAGCGTCGGCAGCAGGGCGTCGATCAGGCCGCCGGTCCAGGCCCAGTCGGCGGGCGACCAGAACACGTCGTCGGGCCGGGGGAACCAGTCCTGGGAGGCGACGAAGCCCGGCAGGTTGCCGAGCAGCGCCCGGTGCGGCAGCAGCGCGCCCTTCGGCGGCCCGGTCGTGCCGCTGGTGTAGATCAGCAGCGCCGGATCCTCGGCCAGGGTATCGACGGTCCGGAAGCGATCGGACGCCCGGCCCAGGACCTCGTGCCAGTGTCGTTCGCCGCGGCCTTCGAGGGGCGCCGGATCGCCGCCGACGACGATGACCCGCGTCACGGCGCTGGCCTCGAGCCGGGCCTCGCGCAGGGTCTCGAGCGCACTGGCGTCGACGATCACGGTGCGGGTGGATGCGAGCATCGTCCGGCCGGACTCGGAGTTCCTCACCAGCGTGAACACCCGGTCGAACGTCGGTGAGTACGACTACGACGGGCTGAACGTCCAGTTCGAGAAGCGCGAGTCGAACGGGTGGAGCGGGCGCGTGTCCTACACGCTGTCCTACTCGCGCGGCAACACGAACGGCGAGTACACCGCAACCATCCCGTTCCAGTTCCTCGACGACTTGAGGCTCGATCAGAACCAGGGCCCGACCGATCGTGACCGGCGGCACAACCTCGTGATCAGCGGCCGCGGCGAGGTGCCACGCACCGGCGGCATGACCGTGGCCGGGACGCTGCGCATGATGAGCGGCCTGCCGTTCACGATCATGAACACCGCAACCGATCCGGACCGAAACGGCATCCTCTTCGATCCCCTTCCCGCCGGTGAGTACTCGGGCAACGGCGCCAACGCCATCACGGTGGAGAACGACGGCGGCCGGAACGGTGCGTACGGGCCGGGGTTCGTTCAGCTGGACATGCGCTTCGGCTGGCGCTGGCGCCCGGCCGGCAACCAGACGGTGGACGTGACGCTGGACCTGGTGAACATCACGAACCGGGCGAACTTCCTGAACCCGACCGGCGACCAGCGGCTCACGAACTTCCTGCTGCTGACGCAGCTCTCCGGCGGCGGGCAGCCGCGGCAGGCCCAGTTCGGGATTCGCTTCGGGTTCTGACACGTGCGCGCCCCGTGATCGCGGGGCCGGTTGCCTCCGGGCAGCCGGCCTCGGGTCCGGCCGGGCGGCCTCCGGCTCCGCGGAGGATCGCCTACTCCTTCAGCTCCACCACCGTCGCGCCGCCCCCGCCCTGGTTCTCGGGCGCCTGTGCGTACTTCAAAACCAGCGGATGATCCTTGAGGAACGCCTGGACCCCCTTGCGCAGCTGGCCGGTGCCGAAGCCGTGCACGATGCGGATCTCGCGGAGGTCCGTGACCATCGTGTCGTCCAGGAAGCGCGAGACGCGATCCACCGCCTCCTCCACCGTGCTGCTGCCCGACTATGTCGACAGCGCCGATCGGGT
>CAZLBU010000005.1:5761-23022 GCA_964557815.1 uncultured Bifidobacteriaceae bacterium
CCGCCTCCTCCACCGTGCAGCCGATGACGTTGATCTCGCTGAGCAGCCCCTCGCGCGGCTTGAGGTCGACGTTCACACGGACACGGCCCTGCGGTCGCGACACCGCAGGCGAAGGCGGGCCGACCACCCGCACTTCCTTTGCCTTTGCGCGCATCCGCTTGCCGCGGACGTCCACCTCTACCTGTGAGCCCGAGAGGGAGACCACCGTGCCTTCGAGGCCGAGGCCGCCGACCGCCACCCTCGATCCCACCGTTACCGCCGGGGCTGAAGCCCCGGCGCTCCGTGCTCCTGCGTCGGAGACCGGTGCCGCGGGACTGCGCAGCGACTCCGCAATCCGCTCGATGGCGGCGCGCGCCTCGGCCCGCGCCGCCCCGGCTTCCCCGGTGTTGACCGCTGCCCCGGCCGCCCGCAGCGACGCCTTCTCGACGATCGCCTCGGACTTCTCGCGCAGCTGATCGATCACCGCGTCGATGTCGCGGCGGGCCTGCCGCAGGCGGTCGTCCAGCTTCTCGTTCACGCGCTTCCTGAACGCCTCTTCGCGCTCGGCCAGCGCGCGCTCGCGCTTCTCCGCCTCCGCGCGCTGCTCGCTGAACGCGCGCCGTTCGCGGTCCAGCCGGATCTTCTCGGCGTCCAGCGCGCGCGCCTGCGCGTCGATGCGATCCAGGTGCGCCTGCACGCGCTTCTGGTCGTCACTCAGGAACCCGCGCGCGGCGGCCACCACGGCGACGGGCATGCCGAGCCGCTGTGCCATCTCGATGGCGAGGCTCCGCCCGGGCGCGCCGTAGATCAGGCGATAGGTCGGCGCGTAGGTCTGCGGGTCGAAGGCGAAGCCCGCCACCGTCACCCCCTCGGTGGCCGTGCCCCACGTCTTCACCGCGTCGAAGTGCGTGGTGGCGATGAGGTGCGCGCCGCGCTGCTGGAAGTGGCTCACCAGCGCCGTGGCGAGCGCGCCGCCCTCGTTCGGGTCCGTGCCCGTCCCCACCTCGTCCAGCAGGACCAGCGCCGGCAGCTGCAGCGCGCGATCCATCGCGACGAGGTTGGCGATGTGCCCGGAAAACGTGCTGAGGCTGGCGGCGATGGACTGCTCGTCGCCGATGTCGGCGAAGACCGACCGGAACACGGGCAGCCGCGCCACCTTCGCGGGCACGTGCAGCCCCGACTGGGCCATCAGCGCGAAGAGCCCCGCCGTCTTGAGCGCCACGGTCTTGCCGCCCGTGTTCGGGCCCGTGATCAGGAGCACGCGGCTGGGCGGGTCCAGGACGATGTCGATGGGCACGGCCCTCTCGAGCAGCGGATGCCGCGCGCCGCGCAGCTCGAACGAGCGATCCGCCACGAAGGTCGGCTCGATGCCGCCGACCTGCGCGCTGTGGCGCGCCCGCGCCTGCAGCACGTCCAGGTCCGTCGCCACCTCCTCGATGGCGCGCACGTCGCCCGGCCGCTGCCGAAAGCGATCCGTCAGCGCGAGCAGGATGCGGAAGATCTCCTCGCGCTCCCGCTCCTCGAGCTCCACGATGTCGTTGTTGATCTCGACGGTGGCGGCCGGCTCGAGGAAGAGGCTGGCGCCGCTCGCGGAGCTCCCATGGACGATGCCGGGCACGTTCGCGCGGTGCTCGGCCCGCACCAGGAGCACGAACCGGCCGTTGCGCTCCGTCACCACATCGTCCTGGAGGTACTTCGCGGTGTCCTTGCCGTGCGCGAACTGCTCCAGCGTCTGGCGCAGGCGCTGCCGCTTCTGTCGCAGCCGCTCGCGGATGCCGCGGAGCGCGGGGCTGGCCTCGTCGAGCACCTCGCCGGAGACGTCGATGGCGCGGCGGACGGCTTCCACCTCGCTGGAGAAGCTGGCCACGCGGCTGACGATGGCCTCGAGGATGGGGAAGGAGCCCGTGGCGGCGTGCACCCCGGCGCGGGAGCGCTCGACCGAGTCGATGAACTCCGCCAGCGTGCGCAGCGCCAGCGGATCGAGCGGCCGGCCCTCCACCCCGAGGCCGGCCAGTGCCTCGGTGAGACCCTGCCCGGCGCGCAGCGGAAACTGGGGATTCCGATCGAAGAAGCGGACCGTCTCGCTCGTGGCGCGTTGTAGCGTCGCGACGTCCTGCGCATCGCCGACGGGCTTGACGACCTCGAGCCGCGCGCGGCCGAGCGGCGTCAGCGCCATGGCTGCCACGTCGGCGACGATGCGATCGAATTCGAGGGTTCTGGTGGCAAACATACTGGGCCGCGCTTCGCGCGGTGGGCCTTCGGTAGGGCCGCGCTTCGCGCGGTGGGCCTTCGGTAGGGCCTCGCTTCGCTCGGTGGGCCTCACTGCGTTCGGTGGGATCCTACCGCAGGCCCACGGTCCCGGAGGGACCGCCCTCGGCCGCAGGCCGCCGACGCCCCGAAGGGCGCCGACAGGGGCCGCCCACGCCCCGCAGGGGCGCCTACAGGTGATTGATCATACTCGCGATGCACCCCGCGCCGAAGCCGTTGTCGATGTTCACCACCGAGACGCCGTTGGCGCAGGAGTTCAGCATGCCCAGCAGCGCCGCGATGCCGCCGAAGCTGGCGCCGTAGCCGACGCTGGTCGGGACCGCGATGACGGGGACGTCCACCATGCCGGCCACCACGCTCGGTAGCGCGCCTTCCATACCCGCCACGACGACGATGACGCGCGCCGATTCGAGGCGCTCGCGCTCGCGGAGGATGCGGTGAATGCCGGCGACGCCGACGTCGTACAGGCGGACCACGTCGTTGCCCATCAGCTCCGCCGTGATGGCCGCCTCCTCCGCCACCGGGATGTCAGAGGTCCCCGCAGAGGCCACGGCGACGGCGCCCCGTCCCCTGGGCACTTCGCGTTTCAGCGTGATGGCGCGGGCCAGCTGGTGGTACTCTGCCTCCGGCAGCAGGGCATGGACGGCCTGCCAGGCCGCCTCGTCCGCGCGGGTGACCAGGAGGGGGTGGCCCCGCCCCGCGATGGCGGCGGCAATGGCCGCGATCTGGTCGGGCGTCTTGCCGAGCCCCAGCACCACTTCGGGGAAGCCCTGGCGCGTGGCACGGTGATGGTCGACCTTGGCGAAGCCGAGGTCGCCGAGCGGCTCGGCGCGCAGGGCGGACACGAGCGCGCGGTGCGCCTCGGCAGTCGGCCGGGTGCCCTCGCGGACCTGGTCGAGGAGGATGCGAATCTCGTCTGGGCTCATGGTCGCTCTATCATCCGTGTTTTGTTGACTTTACGAGAACCAGAGATACAATGAGGGTTTGCGCTGGGTCGCCTGAACCGGGTCTAGCATGACGCCGATCGAAACTTTCATCCTCGCATCGTACTTCTTCGTACTGCTCATCCTCGCGGTCTACGGGTGGCACCGGTACTACCTGGTCTACCTGTACATGAAGCACAAGGACGACCAGCCGGTCCCGAAGGCCCGGTTCGACTCGCTCCCGCCCGTCACCATCCAGCTCCCGCTCTTCAACGAGATGTACGTCGTGGATCGGCTGGTCGACGCGGTCTGCCGGATCGACTACCCGCGCGAGCTGCTCGAAATCCAGGTCCTGGACGACTCGACGGACGAGACCCGGGAGATCGCAGAACTGGCCGTGCGCCGGCACGCGGCGCAGGGCGTGGACATCAAGTACCTCCACCGGACGGATCGGACGGGCTTCAAGGCGGGCGCTCTGGACGAGGGGCTGAAGGTGGCCCGCGGGCGTTTCGTCGCCATCTTCGACGCCGACTTCATGCCCGAGCCGGACTTCCTGATGCGCACCGTGCACTACTTCACCGATCCGAAGGTGGCGATGGTGCAGGCGCGCTGGGGACACATCAACCAGGAGTACTCGCTCCTGACGAAGATCCAGAGCATCCTGCTCGACGCACACTTCGTGCTCGAGCACGGCTCGCGCAACCGCGGAGGCTGCTTCTTCAACTTCAACGGCACGGCCGGCATCTGGCGCCGCGAGGCCATCGCCGACGGCGGCGGCTGGCAGCACGACACGCTCACCGAGGACCTGGACCTCAGCTACCGGACGCAGCTCAAGGGCTGGCAGTTCGTGTTCGTGGCGGATCACGTGGCCCCGGCCGAGCTGCCCGTGGAGATGAACGCGTTCAAGAGCCAGCAGCACCGCTGGGCGAAGGGCTCCATCCAGACCTTCCTCAAGCTGATGCCGCGCATCCTCCGGTCGAACCAGCCGACGAAGGTGAAGGCCGAGGCGTTCTTCCATCTGTCGGCCAACCTGAACTACCCGCTGATGTGCGTGCTGTCGGTGCTGATGGCGCCCTCGATGATCATCCGCTACAACATGGGGTGGTACGAGATGATGCTCATCGACATCCCGCTGTTCCTGGCGGCGACGGCGTCGGTGGCGAACTTCTACATGGTGTGCCAGCGGGAGCTCTACCCGCAGACGTGGACCGACCGGCTGAAGTACCTGCCGCTGCTCATGTCCATCGGCATCGGCCTGGCGGTGAACAACACGAAGGCCGTGTTCGAGGCGCTCTTCCACAAGCCGAGCGATTTCGCGCGCACGCCGAAGTACGGCGTCGAGGGCCGCGCGGACGACTGGGCGACGAAGAAGTACCGCCAGTCGGTGGCCATCCAGCCGCTCATCGAGGTGGCGCTGGGCCTCTATTTCACCGCCACGCTCTTCTACGCCCTGGCCAACGGCATCTACGGGACGGTGCCGTTCCTGATGCTCTTCCAGGTGGGCTTCCTCTACACGGGCCTGCTCTCGCTCTTCCAGCAGTTCGGCGGCGACACGGTGGTGCCGGTGGCGCAGGGGAAGGAAGCGTAGCGATCGCGACGGGAGTCGATCGATTCCCGGATGCATCGCGACAAGAACGTGACCTCAGGGGCGGCCTGGCGGCCGCCCCTTTTCTTTGTGCGCGCGTGTTCGCCGGACTGCGACCCCGAACCCGAGAACCCCCGAACCCGAGAACCCCCGAACCCGAGAACCCCAGAACCCGAGAACCCCAGAACCCGAGAACCCCAGAACCCCCCGGTTCTGGCCTGTTAAGATCCCCCCATGCCCTCCGACGCGAAGGCCAAGGCCGGCCTCGAAGACATCGTCGCCACTTCATCCCGCATCTGCTTCCTCGACGGCGATCGCGGCGTCCTGGCCTATTGCGGCTACGACATCCACGACCTGGCGCGCCACGCGACTTTCGAGGAGACCTGCTTCCTCCTGTGGCATGGCCGGCTGCCGGGCCGGGCGGAGCTCGGTGACCTGCAGTCGCAGCTCGCGGCCGCGCGGCCGCTGCCCGAGGCCATCCTGCGCCTGATGAAGATGCTCCCGCCGTCGGACGGCATGGATGCGCTTCGCACGCTCACGTCGGCCCTGGGGCACTACGATCCGGACGCCCACGACAATTCGGCGGCCGCGTCCTATCGCAAGGCGGTGCGGCTCACGGGGCAGATCGCGAGCCTGGTGGCCACGTGGGGCCGCATGCAGCAGGGCGGCGGGCCCATCGCGCCGGATCCCGCCATGGGGCACGCGGCGAACTTCCTCTACATGCTCTTCGGCACGCGGCCCAACCCGATGGCGGTGCGGGCCATGGACATCGCGCTCACGCTGCACGCGGACCACGAGCTGAACGCCTCCACCTTCGCGGCCCGCGTGGCCGCGGCGACCCTCACCGACATGCACTCCGCCATCGTCGCCGGCATCGGGACGCTGAAGGGCCCGCTGCACGGCGGCGCCAACGCGGAGGTGATGAGGATGCTCGTCGAGATCGGCCAGGACGCGCCGCCCGAGCGCATCGACGCCTACGTGAAGGGCAAGCTCGCGCGGAAGGAGAAGATCTCGGGCTTCGGCCATCGCGTGTACCACACCGAGGACCCGCGCGCCACGCACCTGCGGCAGATGTCGAAGCAGCTCGGGCAGCAGGCGGGCAACACGCGCTGGTTCGAGATGTCCGAGCGCATCGAGGCGCTGGTGCAGGGGGAGAAGAAGCTGTTCCCGAACGTCGACTTCTACTCGGCGTCGATGTACTACACCATGGGCATCGCCATCGACCTCTACACGCCCATCTTCGCGGTGAGCCGCATCTCCGGGTGGACGGCGCACGTGCTCGAGCAGCTGTCCAACAACCGTCTCATCCGGCCGCGGGCCGAATACGCGGGGCCGGCGTATCCGCAGACGTGGATGCCCGTGGACCAGCGCTAGATGGCGACCGCTGCCGGCACCACGATCCCGGCCGCCGGGCCGACGCCACGGCTGCTGTGCATCGACGACGACCCGCTGCAGCACCGCGTGATCGAGCACCTGGTCGGCGGCTTCCGCCACGCGTCGTACGCGTGCGAGTTCGCGGACACGTACGACCAGGGCCTGGCCAAGCTGACCAGCAACGGGTTCGCGGTCTGCCTGCTCGACCACAAGCTGGATCGCGGCACCGGCATCGACATGATCCGGGAGGCGCGGCGGCTCAGCATCGACACGCCCATCATCATGATGACGGTGGACGACACCGAGGACGTCGACCTCGCCGCGGCCGAGGCCGGCGCGGCGGACTTCCTGCTGAAGTCGGAGCTCAACCCGCGGCTGCTCGAGCGCACCGTGCGCTACGCGGTGAAGCTGGGGGCGACGCTCCGGAAGCTGCGCGAGGCGGCCCTGCGCGACGAGCTCACGGGCCTGCTGAACCGGCGCGAGCTGCAGAGCCTGCTGCAGAACGAGTGGCTGCGCGCGGTCCGGTTCAAGCGGCCCTTCTCGCTCGGGCTCGCGGACATCGATTACTTCAAGCGCGTGAACGACACGTACGGACATCCCGTCGGGGACCAGGTGATCCGGCACGTCGGCCAGGTGCTCGAAGCCACCCTGCGCCGGCTGGACCGCGTGGCGCGTTTCGGCGGGGAGGAGTTCGCCATCCTGATGCCGGAAACCGGGCGCCGCGAGGCGGCCATCGCGATGGAGCGCGTCCGCGCGGCCCTCGCCAAATCACCCTGCGTGGTCGACGGGCAGGACCTGCGGATTCCCGTGACGCTCAGCATCGGCGTGTCGGTGCCGATCGAAGATGCGGCCACGCCCGATGCGCTGATCGCCGTGGCGGACCGCCGGCTCTACGCCGCCAAGCACGCCGGGCGCGATACGGTGCGAGTGGGGGACTGACAGGGCCTCGCGGCTCCGCCGCTCGGCAGGCCGCGCTTTGCGCGGTGGGCGCCGCCTTCGGCGGGGTGGGGGCCAGGCCTCGGGATGGCGCGAGCCGCACGACCCGCCCTACCGAAAGGCCGACGGCCCCGAAGGGGCCGCGTACGCGGAGCGCCTACGGGCGCGCAAGCGCCCGCCCACGCGAAGCGCCGCCTACCTCGCCACCCCAGCCGCGCGCAGCTGCTCGATTTCGTCCTGGCTGTAGCCGGCGGCGGCCAGCACCTCGTCGGTGTGCTCGCCCAGCATCGGGGCGCGACGATGCGGGTCCAGGGGCGTGGCCGACAGCTTGAGCGGTGTGCCGATGGCCTGCATCGGCCCAAGGATGGGGTGATCGACGCTGACGGTCATCTCGCGCGCTGCCACCTGCGGGTGCGCGAAGGCTTCCGCGTAGTCCAGGATGGGGCCGCACGGCACGCCGGCTTCCTCGAGCCGCGCCAGCCACGTGGCTCGGGATTCCGTGCAGGTGACGGCCTCGATGAGTCCTGCGAGCGCGTCGCGGTTCGCCACCCGCGCGGTCGCGCTCCGGAAGCGTTCGTCCGACGTCCAATCGGCGTGCCCCAGCAGCCCGGCGAACCGCGCGAAGGTCCGATCATTGGCCGCGCCGACGTTGATGTAGCCATCCGCGCAGCGGAAGGCCTGGTACGGCGCCACCATCCGGTGCGCGGATCCCAGCCGCTGCGGGATACCGCGACCCGAGAAGTACTCCGTGGCCTCCCACACCGAGAGCGCGAGGCCCGCCTCGAAGAGCGACGTGTCGATGTGCTGGCCCCGGCCGGACGTGTGGCGCCAGTGGAGCGCGGCGAGGATGCCCGCGAGCGCGTACAGGCCGGCACCCAGATCCGTCAGGGGCACGCCCGCCTTCACCGGCGGGCCCTCCGGCTCGCCGGTCACCGACATGATGCCGGACATGCCCTGCGCGATGAGATCGAAGCCGCCTTTCGACGCGAACGGCCCCGTCTGGCCGAAGCCGGAGATGGACGCGTAGATGAGGCGCGGGTTCTCTTCCTGCAGGCGTGGGTAGTCGAGCCCGAGCCTGGCCATCACGCCGGGCCGGAAGTTCTCGATCAGGATGTCCGAGGATCGGGCCAGGCGCGTGAAGACCTCGCGGCCCCCCTCCTGCGCCAGGTCGAGCACGACACCGAGCTTGCCGCGGTTGACGGCGCCAAACGCGGCGCTGTCACCGCCGCGCGCGCCCGCCATCGCCCGTGTGGAGTCACCGTCCGGCGGCTCCACTTTGATGACCCGCGCGCCCATGTCGGCAAGTAACATCGCGCAGTAGGGCCCGGCCATCACCTGGGTCGCATCGAGAACGACTATGCCGTCGAGCAACGTTGCCTGGGACATCAGCGGACCAATCGGGATTCTCACGTTCACGCGCCCCGAGGCGCGCAACGCCCTCACGTGGGAGATGTACGACGCGCTCGATCGCGCCTGCCAGCAGGCGGACGAGGACGAGCGGATCCGAGCGCTCATCATACGCGGTTCGGGCGGCGCCTTCGCGGCCGGCACCGATATCGCGCAGTTCGCCGGGTTCTCGTCGGGAGAGGATGGCCTGCGCTACGAGCGCCGGCTCGACGCGCTGGTGGATCGCCTGGAGCGCGTGACGGTACCGACCATCGCCGAGGTGGACGGCCCTGCCGTGGGCGGCGGCTGCCTCATCGCGGTTGCCTGCGACCTGCGTCTGTGCTCGGACCGCGCGCGCTTCGGTGTGCCCATGTCACGCACGCTGGGGAACTGCCTGTCGATGGCCAACCTCGCGCGGCTGGCCGACGCGGTTGGCCCCGCCCGCGCGCGCGAGCTGCTCCTCACCGCGCGACTGGTGGATGCGTCAGAGGCACTGGCCATCGGCCTGGCGACGCGCGTGGTCCGGCACGACCAGCTCGCCGGCGAGGTGGTGACCCTGGCCGAGGAGCTGACCCGGCGCGCGTCCAGCACGGTCACCTCGACCAAGGCGATGCTCACGCGCCTGCGCGAGCACCGCTGCCCGCCCCCGGGCGCCGCCGACAACCTCGTCGCCGCGTGCTACGCGAGCGCGGATTTCCGTGAGGGCGTGCAGGCCTTCACGGAAGGCCGCCCGCCGAAGTTCGCGTGAAAAAGAAGAAACCACGAAGACACGAGGGCATGAAGACCTCACGAGGCACAACGCACGGGCCCCAAAGCCCAAGACCCAAAGCCCAAGACCCAAGACCCAAGACCCAAGACCCTAAAACAACACCCAGCAGATGAGCGCGCCGATGACGGTCATCGAGAGGCCCCAGGCCAGGAGCTGATTGAAGAGGCGCTTCGGGTCCTCGCTCGCGGGGAGCGCGGCGATGCAGAGCGCGCCGATGGTCGAGAGCGGGGAGAGATCCACCAGATGGCCTCCGACCATCATGGCCGACGCAATCCCCATCGCGTCGCCGCCGCCGAGCCGCTCGACGAGGCCCGGGACGGTGGGCAGGAAGGCCGGGGGCACCACGCCGGACGTGCTGCTGTACACCGAGACGATGCCGACGACGAGCGCGACGATGCCGGTGACCGTGGACGGCGAAGAAACGCGTGCCAGCAGGTCCGAGAAAAGCGCCATGCCCTGCGTCTTCTCGAGCACGCCGATCAGGACCGTGACACCGCACACCATCAGCACCACGCCCCAGGGCATCTTCCTGATGGCCTCCTTCTCGTCGGCCGCGTTCACGAGCGAGAGAAAGGCGGCGCCCGTGAGCGCCGCCATGCCCACCTGCAGGTCGAAGGCGACCACGCCCACGACGAGGGCGGCCAGCACCGCCAGTGTCAGCCAGTGCACGCCCTGGAACGGCTCGATCCTCGCGGCCGCCACGTCCGCCGCATGGTCGGCCGTGCGCCGGAACAGCCTCACCCCGCCGAACAGGAAATAGGCAATGAAGGTGATGGCGACGTGGGCGAGCAGGTTGTTGGCATAACTGGTCCACTCCATGCCGCCGAGGCCGATGCGCTCCATGATGCCGTTCACGATGACGCCCGTTGGCGCGAAGGGAGAGAGCGCGCCCGCCTGGGCGCCGTTGCCTACCATCAGCGTCATCAGGAACGGCGAGATGCCCGCCTGCGCGCCGACCGCCATGCCCATCGGTGCGAGAATCGCGGAGGTCGAGATGTTGCCCGGCCCGATGGTGGAGAGCCCGAGCGCGATGGCGAAGAACATGATCGGGATGAGCCCCGCGTTCCCGCCGCAGACGTGCACGGCCCGCGCCGCCAGCCGCCCCAGCGTGCCGTTGGCGTTGGCCATGCCGAAGAGCAGCGTCACGCCCGCCAGCGTCAGGAACAGCTGCACCGGGAACGTGCCGATCACCTGCCCGAGCGGCAGCCCGCCCAGGTAGACGCCGACGATCCAGGCGAAGGCCAGCGAGACGACGCCGACGTTCACCTTGGTGAACATGCTGAGCGTCACGGCAACGGCGAGCGCGATGAGCGAAATCCAGGCAAGGCTCATGCGAGTGGTTCCTCCAGGAGCGATCGAAGCAGGACGGCGGGATGCACGGCATCCACGCCAGTGAAGTGGGCCACCTGGTGGCGGCACGACGTGCCCGCGGCGGCCAGCACGGCGCCTGGGGGCATGGAACGGGCGGCGGGCAGGAGCTTTCGCTCGCCGATGGCCTGCGACACCTCGTAGTGCTCCCGCGCGTAGCCGAACGAGCCGGCCATGCCGCAACAGCCGGCGTCGAGGTCGGTGACCGTCGCCCCGGGGATGCGAGACAGCAGGGCCGCGGCCGGGGAGGCCAGGCCCATCGACCGCTGGTGGCAGTGCACGTGCAGCAGCACGGAGGAAGGTCCGGGGCTGAGCGCCATCCGCGCGCGGCCGGCCGCGATCTCTCGCTCGAGGTGCTCCTCGAAGAGCACCGCCCGGCCCGCGACGATCCGAGCCTTCTCCCGAAGCGAGCCGCGCAGCAGCTCCGGCACGTCCTCGCGAATCGCCGAGAGGCACGACGGCTCCACGAACACGATCGACTCGCCCCGCGCGGCGCGTGGGTAGAGAGCGGCGACGTTGCGTGCCGCCAGCTCGCGCGCGTCGGCCAGCAGGCCCTTCGAGATGAGAGGGCGCCCGCAGCAGACATGGGGCGCGAGCGCCGCACCGATGCCGGCATGGTCCAGCAGCTCGAAGGCCGCGACGCCAATGTCCGGCTCGGCGTACGACGTGAACGTATCGGCGAAGAGCACGGCTCCTGGCTCGCGCGTGCGTGTGATCGCGCGGCCGAGGCGATCCCGCAGGGTCCGGCGGGCCCAGCGCGGGGGCTGGCGCCGCCGATCGAGGCCCAGCAACGCTTCGTTCACCCGGCGACCCAGGGTGCTTCCGGCCAGCGCGTTGGCGATGGGCGCGAAGCGGCTGCCCCAGGGCGCCAGCTCGTGGAGGCGCCCGATCGCCCGCGCCTGGAGCGGCACGCCGTGGCGCTCGTAGTAGCCGGCGAGGAACTCGCTCTTGTAGCGGGCCACGTCCACGCCGACGGGACACTCGCTCCGGCACGCGCGGCACTCGAGGCACAGGTCCAGCACCTCGCGCACCCCGTCATCATCGAGACCCGCGTCGGCCATCCGGCCACTCATCGCCAGGCGGAGCACGTTCGCCCGCCCGCGCGTGGAGTGCGCCTCGTCCCTCGTCGCCATGTACGACGGGCACATCGTCCCTGCCAGCGTCTTGCGGCAGGCGCCGACGCCGCTGCACATCTCCACCGCGCGGCCGAAGCCGCCGAACTCCGAGTAGTCGAAGAAGGTGACCGGGTCCGGCGTGGCGTAGCCGGCTCCGAAGCGCAGGTGGGACGTGATGGGCGGCGTGTCCACGATGCGGCCGGGGTTGAACAGGCCCTGGGGATCGAAGGCCTGCTTCACCGCGCGGAAGGCCTGGTAGAGCTCTGAGCCGAACATCTTCTCGTTGAAGGCGCCGCGTACCAGGCCGTCGCCGTGCTCGCCCGAGAGGGCGCCACCGTACTCGAGCACGAGGTCGGCCACCTCGTTGGCGATGGCCTCGAAGCGCGCCACGCCCTCGGCCGTCTTCAGGTCCACGACGGGTCGCACGTGGAGGCACCCGACCGAAGCGTGTGCGTAGATGCCGGCCGTCGTGCCGTGCCGCTCGATGATGCGCGAGAACCGATCGATGTAGTCGCGCAGGTGCTCGGGCGCGACGGCCGTGTCCTCGACGAAGGAGACGGCCTTGCCGTCGCCCTTCATCGCCATCGAGAGGCCGAGCGCGGCCTCGCGAAGGCTCCAGACGCGGGCCTGCGCGGCGCCGTCGGTGATCGCGCGCGTGCGGCACGGGATGCCGCCGGCCGCCAGGTCCCGCGCCAGCGCCTCGATCCGGGGCGCCAGCTCGTCGGCGTGGTCGCCGTAGAGCTCGATGCAGAGCAGCGTTGATCCGTCACGCTCGACGATGCGGCGGCGCATGGCATCGAGGGCGGCGTTGTCGCGCGTGTGGCTGAGGATGAAGTCGTCCATCACCTCGACGGCGGCGGGGTTGTGCCGCAGTGCGATGGGAGTGGCCCCGAGGGCGTCCAGAAGGTGATTGAACTCCGCGGTCAGCAGGGCCTTGGCGGCAGGCAGCGGGACGAGGCCGATGGTGGCTTCCACGACCAAGCCCAGCGTGCCTTCAGAGCCGACCATGATGCGCGAGAGGTCCACGGGCCGGGCCGGGTCCACGAACGCGTCGAGGTTGTAGCCGCCCACCCGGCGGAGCACCTTCGGGAAGCGGCGATCGATCTCCGCGGCGTGCGCCTGCGCGAGTGCGGGGATTCTGCGGTACGCACGTGCCGCAACGCCGCTGCCCTGGCGGGCCGCTTCGAGTTCGGTGGGGGAGAGCGGCCGCAGGCGTTCGACGGCGCCGTCGGAGAGCACCACCTGCAGCTCGCGCACGTGGTCGATGGTCTTGCCGTAGGTCACCGACCGTGCCCCGCTGGAGTTGTTGGCCATCATGCCGCCGACGGTGGCGCGACTGGCAGACGAGACGTCCGGCGCGAAGCGCAGGTTGTGCGGCCTGAGCGCGGCATTCAACTCGTCGAGGACGACGCCGGGCTGCACGCGGGCCGTACGCGCATCCGGGTCGATGGCCAGGATGCGGTTCAGGTACTTCGACGTGTCGATCACGATGCCGGCGCCGATGGCCTGGCCGGCCTGGGAGGTGCCCCCGCCGCGCGGCGTCAGCGGCACGCCGTGGCGTGACGCGACCTCCACCGTCCTCACCACATCGTCCACCGAGCGGGGGATGACCACGCCGAGCGGCGTGATCTGATAGACGCTGGCGTCGGTGGAGTAGAGCGCGCGGAAGGCAGCGTCGAAGCGGGCCTCGCCGTCGAGGACGGCGCGCAGCTCCTGCTTCAAGGCGTCGGGCCGGGTGGACATGGAATGGTGGCGGGGCGGGTGCAACGCGAGCCGATTGTAAGCCCGTTCCGCCTTCTGCCTTTTGCCTTCTGCTCTTTGCCTTCTGCCTTTTGCCGTCCGCTACCCGCCCAGCGCCTGCTTCACCTGCTTCAGCACCTCGGCCTCGTCGGGAAAGCCGCGGGTGTCCTTGCGGGCGACGACTTCGTCGCCGACACGGATGGAGAATTCGCCGCGCGCGCCCTCGACGACGTCGGGCTCGACGCCGGTGTCCCTGGCAATGAGCGCCGCCAGCCTGGAGGCGCGAGGGTAGTAGTTTCAGACGCGGCAGTAGCGGATCTCAACGCGTGCCATCGCGATCACCTCAATGCCTCAATGCGCCAATGCGCCAATCCCATTGCGCCAATGCGCCAATGCGCCAATGCGCCAATGCGCCAATCCCAATGCGCCAATGCCCAATCCTCAATCACCCAATGAATCACTCAATCACCAATCAGCAATCAGCAATGGGCTCATCTCACTGGCTCTTGCCCCGCGCCGCGATAGCCCACACCCCTTCAACGGCGTCACCGCGCAGCGCGTAGATGACGTCGTACAGGTTCACCGTGGGGTCGCAATGCGGCGGCACGAACTCGATGCGGTCGCCGACCCGCACGTCGCGCTCAGCCTTCGAGAGGTCCAGCCGTCCGTGCTCGTCGCCGGCCCACGCGTAGGTGACAGCTGGCAGGTCCACCGGCACGGGCGTGAACGGGCGATCCGTCGCGAAGGCCTTGTAGCCGCCGTCCACGATGGCCACGCCTGGCCGGCGGGAGACGACAGTGGTGACCACGGTGAGGGCCTGGGCGAAATCGCGGTACTCCGCGCCGTCCGGGCCGCCAATCCCGGCGTACTCCATGTCCATGAACACGAAGCTGCCGGGCTGGATCTCGGTGACGCCGTCGATCTCCGAATCGATGCGATACGTGCCCGTGGAGCCGCCCGTGACCAGCGGGCAGGCGATACCGTCGTGCTCGATGAGGCGGCGTGTCTCCACCGCCTGCTTCATGCTCTCGCTGGTGCGCGTGCGCCGCGCGTCGAAGGGCGCGGTGTGAGCGGCGGCGCCGTCGTAGGACTGCAACCCGGCGAAGCGCACCTGGGGCTGTGTCGTGATGAAGCGCGCGAGGTCGCAGGCGGACGCGCCCGGCGCGACACCCGTGCGGCCGAAATAGAGGTCCACCGCGAGGTTGAGCGTCACTCCGGGCGTGCGTCCGGCCGCCTCGCTCAGCTCGCGCACGTTCTGCTCGGATTCGACGACGAAGATCGTGTCGGGCGCGCGAGCGGCCAGCTCCACGGCGCGCGCAATCTTCGGCGCGCCGATCACTGCGGTCGTGACCAGCAGGCCGGGGATGCCGTGGTCCGCGAACACCTCGGCCTCGCTGAGGCGTGCGGTGCACGCGCCCACCGCGCCGGCCGCGAGAAGGCGCCGGGCGATTTCGGGGCACTTGTGCGTCTTGGCGTGGGGCCGGAAGGCCTTGCCGCGGTCACGCAGGTGGGTGGCCATGCGCGTGACGTTGGCCTCGAAGCGGTCCAGGTCCAGCAGCAGGGCCGGGGTGGGGATATCGTTGCGCACGTGTCTACGCGCCGGCCGTGCGGACGTACTCATCCACGTTCTTCGCCAGCACGTCCAGAGGCACGTTCCCGCCCAGGACGAGGGTGTCGTTGAAGGCCTTCACGTCGAAGCGCGCGCCGAGCGCCGTCTTCGCCCGCTCGCGCTGGCGGTTGATCTCGGTGTGCCCCACCTTGTAGCCGCACGCCTGCCCCGGCCAGGAACAGTAGCGGTCCACTTCGCTGGCCACTTCGTCGACGTTCGAGCCGTTGACGTCCACGAAGAAGCGCACGCCCTGCTCGCGTGTCCACCGCTTGGCGTGGATGCCGGTATCGACCACGAGGCGGCAGGCGCGGAACGCGATGGCCTGCAGGTAGCCGACGCGGCCGACCGGATCGTTCTCGTACGCGCCCAGCTCGTCGGCCAGCTGCTGCGCGTAGAGCGCCCAGCCCTCCGAGTACGCGTTGAACGCGAGGATCTGGCGGATGCGGGGCATCTGGTGGGTGTACTCCCCCTGCCAGATGTGCCCGGGAATCGCCTCGTGGAACGTCAGGTCGGCGAGGCTGAACTTGCTGTGCAGGTCCGTTCTCCGGAGGTTGATCCAGTAGCGCCCCGGGATCTTGCCGTCGATGGATCCGGCGCCGCCGTACGCGGTGGGCGCGCCGGGCTCCTCCTCGGGCGGCAGGCGCTTCACCTCCATGTTCGGATCCACCAGCGTGTTGAACGCGCGCGGCAGCTGGGCGCGGATCCACGTGAGCCGCTCCTGGATGAAGGCCATGATCTCGGCTCGGCCCTTGTCGCCCTCGGCGAACTGGTAGCGGGGATCCCTGGCCAGCGCCTGCATCCGCTCGCCGACCGTGCCCTTCGTATAGCCGAGGCCCTTCAGGATGGTGTCCATCTCGGCGTGGAGCTGCTCGAGCTCGGCCTGGCCCACGGCGTGGATCTCGTCCGGCGTCATGGCCGTGGTGGTCGATGCCTTGAGGGCCCACCGGTAGAACTCCTCGCCCTGTGGCCGCGCCCACATCCCCGCATCGTCGGTGGCCACGGCCCGCTGTGCTTGCAGCTCCGCCACCTGGCGCTCCAGTGCCGGCGCCACCTCCTGCGCCGCAATCGTCCGCGCGCGATCGGCCCACTTGCCGGGGATCTCCTTCGTGCGCCGCACGAGCGACTCGACGAGGGATCCGCCGTCGCGCGCGTTCGTCAAGGACAGGCGCAGCTGCTCGAGCGCCTTGTCGATTAGGAACGCTGGCGGCACGAGGCCCTTCGCGCGCGCGCCCTTCAGCCGCTCGAGCTCGCCGTCCAGCTGTTTCGGGTACGACTGCAGCCGCGCCAGGTACGCCTCGGCGTCTTCCGCCTGCTCGATGGGATGCTCCGCGTCCAGGAACCGCGGGATGTCGAGGTAAGCGCCGACGTTCTGGATGACCACGTACGGCGTGTTGCGCCAGCTGCCGACGGTGATATCGCCGTAGGGGAGGGCGAAGCCCTCGAGCGCCGTCTGGTAGGCGCTTCGCACGACCTCCACGCTCGTGCGCGTGGCGTGCGCGAGTGTCGACGTGTCGATGGCCCTGACCTGCTCCAGGTCCGCGCGGATCTGGCTCGTCAACCGCTCGCGACCCTGGGGCGAGCGGTCGGCCAGCTGAGAACGCAGGGCGGCTCGTGCACCAGTGTCGATGCCGAGAGAGGTGGCGCTCTCGGGAAAGAGGCGCAGCAGGTTCTCGGCCACGGCGTCGAGCACCGCCACGGCGTCGGCGTCGGGGTTTCCTGAGGACGTCATGGAGGAGGGCTCGGAGCCGCAGCCGGCGACAAGGGGCAGGGCGGCAGAGGTGGCAATGGCCGCGACGGCCTCCCGGCGGTTCATCAGCATGCGAACATTGTGGACCAAGTCATCTGGCGCGGGCGTGGGGCGAGTGTCGGCACGCCCGCGCCGACGACCCGGTTTGCCAAGGTCAGTCCGTCGGACGCCTGGTAGCCCAGAACACCTGGAACCGCTTCGTTGCCTCCGCGTATGCCCGCCGAGCTCGGCCAAGGTCCTCGTCGGTGATCGCCTGCTGACCGTGTTCCGCTCGCGCCAGCTCGTATCGGACCTGCGCGAGCCTCGCGCGGAACACCGGCAGCCGTCTGCGTCGTGGCCGGCCAAGGACCCGCGCTGGTGATTGCCAGCAGCACCGAGGCACGGATGAGCCGCCTCAGCATGGTCGCCTCCCAGGCATTCCCATCACGAGAAACTGTAGTGCAGGGCCATAGCCGGGCGCAC
>CAZLBU010000005.1:23032-24825 GCA_964557815.1 uncultured Bifidobacteriaceae bacterium
CCCGGACACAAGGGCGAGTCGGACCTCTGCGGCCATTGACAGCCGTCTTCCCAGGCGCAGGGCAAAGCCGGCTCCCGCCTGGACGGCGGCGTTCAGTTCTGAGGAAGAGCCCCACTCAACACGCGCGGCGCCAAGCCCTGCAAGGAGGTAGAGCCCCTGGTCCGCAGCGTCGAAGAACCGGACGGCGCTGCCACTGAAGAGCGTGAACCTGTTGCGGGCTCCAGCGTCCTCGACTTCGCCCGGAATCCAGGCTTCGAACTCCAACGCCCATCTTCGGGTCAGGAAAAGGCCAACCGAGCCGCCCGCACCGAGTGACATGCCGCTCACGCCGTCCGGAACAACCTGAGAGTTGATTCCGAGCCGACCCGACACAAAGCCGGACGTCCGAGGCGTCTGGGCGGAGATCTGAGCGATCGAAGACAGGAGGAGCGCACAGAATGCGATGCCGGCCCCAATTCCGCGCGTTCGCATCACACGCGTCACTTCCTCGCCACGCGCACGATCGTCACCGGCGCCACCAACTGCTCCCGCTCGTTCGTCCCACCCTGCTGAATCGCGCGCACGACCTCCATACCCGACACGACGCGGCCGAACGCCGCGAAGCCCTGGCCGTCCCCCGCGCGCGCGCCGCCGAAGTCGAGTGAGGGCTGGTCGCCGATGCACAGGAAGAAGTCGGACGAGGCGCTGTCCGCCGCGTTCCCACGGGCCATCGAGATGGCGCCGTCCACGTGGCGCAGGCCCGTGACGGAGGTCCGCTCCAGCGGAATCGGCCCGAACCCCGGCCGCGCCTTCGCCCGTGCCGGGTCGCGGCCACCCTGGATCACCTCGATCTTCGCGTCCGTGCGCACCTGATTGTCCAGCCGCACGGCTCGATGGAAGCGCCCGCCGTCGTACATCCCGGCATCCACGTAGCGGAGGAAGTTCGCAACCGTCGCCGGCGCGCGAGCCGGCTCGAGCGCCACCTCGATCATGCCCGCCGTGGTCTCGATGACCACCGTGACCGGTGCCTGCGCTCCGGCCGCGACCGGCAGGGCCAGCGCCAGGACGAGGGCCAGGAGCTGGACCCGGCCGAGGATGTGAGGCCGTCTGGCTGGCCGGCTGCAAGCCCTGCGGAAAGCCCGCCCCAGTGATGCCGAAAAACCACGCGGAGGCGAGGGTCGCTCGTGGGGTTGGGTCATAATGGGTAGATATCTCCCGGGACGACCTTGATACAGAGCACCATCCGGAACTTCTCCATCATCGCGCACATCGACCACGGCAAGTCCACGCTGGCCGATCGTTTCCTCGAGCTGACCGGCGCCCTCCAGGCCCGCGAGATGGAGGCCCAGGTGCTCGACAGCATGGACCTCGAGCGCGAGCGGGGCATCACCATCAAGGCACACCCCGTCCGCCTCACCTACAAGGCCGACGATGGGCAGACCTACATCCTGAACCTGATCGACACGCCCGGCCACGTGGACTTCGGCTACGAGGTCACGCGCTCGCTCTCGGCGTGCGAGGGCGCGCTGTTACTCGTGGACGCCTCGCAGGGCGTGGAGGCGCAGACGCTGGCCAACGCCTATCTCGCGGTGGACAACAACCTCGAGATCATCCCGGTCATCAACAAGATTGACCTTCCCAGCGCCCAGCCGGAGGAAGCCCGCCGCCAGATCGAGGAGATCGTCGGCCTCGACGGCACGGGCGCCATCCTCGCCAGCGCCAAGGAAGGCCGCGGGGTGAAGGACATCCTCGAGGCCATCGTCCGGCGGCTGCCGCCTCCGGAGGGCGACCCCGCCGCGCCCCTCAAGGCGCTC